>CAXTNB010000132.1:0-2769 GCA_964245385.1 uncultured Acetobacteraceae bacterium
CGCGCACCGCGTGGTCGAGGAACACCGAGTTCAGCACCGCGCGCGCCGCCGGGTTGAGGCCGAACGAGATGTTGGACAGGCCCAGGATGATCTGGATGTCGGGAAAGCGGTCGCGTATCAGGCGTATCCCCTCCAGCGTCCACTGGCCGAGCTTGCGGTCGTCCTCGCTGCCGGTGGCCACCGTGAAGGTGAGCGGGTCGATCAGCAGGTCGGACTGCGGCAGGCCGTGGGTGTCGCAGGCGAACGCGACCAGCCGCTCGGCCACCGCCAGCTTGTTCTCGGGCGTCTTGGCCATGCCCACCTCGTCGATGGTGAGCGCGATCACCGCGGCGCCGAATTTCCTCGCCAGCTTCAGCCGGTCGGCGGCGGCGGCCTCGCCGTCCTCGAAATTGATCGAGTTGATGATCGGCTTGCCGCCGTGCAGCTTCAGCGCCGCCTCGATCACGTTGGTCTCGGTGCTGTCGATCACCAGCGGCGCGTTGACGCTGCTGGTGAAGCGGCGGATCACCTCGGTCATCTCGCCGACCTCGTCGCGGCCGACGAAGGCGGTGCACACGTCGAGGCTGTTGCTGCCCTCGGCGACCTGATCGCGCCCGACGGTGACCGCGGCGTCCCAGTCGGCGGCCTCCTGCAGCTCGCGCCACTTCTTCGAGCCGTTGGCGTTGCAGCGCTCGCCGATGGAGAAGTAGCTGTTCTCCTGCCTGAGCGGGGTCTGGCTGTACAGGCTCGCGACCGAAGGGATCCACACCGGGCGGCGCGCCACCGGGGCCGGGCGGGCGACGTTGCCGGCCCGGCGCCGCAGCATCGCGTCCAGCGCCTCGATGTGCGGGGTGGAGGTGCCGCAGCAGCCGCCGACCAGGTTGAGCCCGTCCTCGACGATGAAGCGCTCGATCCACGACGCCATCTCGGCGGCACCCAGCGGGTAGTGGGTGTGGCCGTCGACCAGCTCCGGCAGGCCGGCGTTCGGCTGCACCGACAGCAGCCCCGGCCAGTTCGCCGCCAGCCAGCGCACGTGCTCGGCCATCTCCTGCGGCCCGGTGGCGCAGTTCAGCCCCAGCAGCGGCACGTCCAGCGCGTGGATCGTGGTCGCCGCGGCCGCGATGTCGGGCCCGACCAGCAGCGTGCCGGTGGTCTCGACGGTGACCTGGACGAAGATCGGCGTGTCGCTGCCGGCCTCGGCGCGGGCCAGCTTGGCGCCGTTCACCGCCGCCTTGATCTGCAGCGTGTCCTGGCAGGTCTCGATCAGCAGCGCGTCGACGCCGCCGCTGATCAGGCCGCGGCACTGCTCGGCCAGCCCCGCCTCCAGCGGATCGTAGCCGATATTGCCCAGCGAGGGCAGCTTGGTGCCCGGCCCAATTGATCCGATAACGTAACGGTGACGGCCATCGGAGAAGCTGTCCGCCGCCTCGCGCGCCAGCTCGGCGGCGGTGCGGTTGATCTCCAGCGTGCGGTCGGCGAGGTCGAACTCGCCCAGCGTGATCGGCGAGCCGCCGAAGCTGTTGGTCTCGACCATGTCCGCGCCGGCGGCGAAGTAGCCGCGATGGATCTCGCGCACCAGCTCCGGCCGCGACAGGTTGAGCACCTCGGTGCAGTTCTCGCGGTTCCAGTAGTCGCGCTCGACGTCCAGGGTGAGCATCTGCACCCGCGATCCCATGCCGCCGTCGCAGAGCAGCACCTGGTCGCGCAGGGCTTCGAGAAGATGGGGTCTGGTCATTCGGCGCGGCCTCGGCATGGTTGCCCGTGTATGTCGGGTGCCTGTATACCGTGCGCGAGGCCGATCGCGGCAGGTTTTCCTCCGCGCCCCTTCGCTCGCCCAGCATCCGGAGCCGACGCATGACCCGCGACGCCCGCATCCCGGTGCGTTTCGTGCGGCATTCCGCCGTGCCGGAAGCCGACCAGGTGCTGCTGCTGCCCGAACCGGCCGGCGCGCCGGCGGATGGCGACGGGGGGGCGCCGGGCTGGCTCGCCGTGCTGCACCTGCCGAGCCCGGACCTCTCCCGTCTGGTCCCCCCTCGGGCGTCCTGCAGGTGCTGCCCGGGGCGGCCGGCGCAGGCGCCCGCGCTGACCTGGCTGTTCCACGCGCGGGCACGCGGCGAGATCGGCTTCTTCCGCGGCGTGGTGGCGCACCTGCCGCGGCCGCAGGAGGCGGCGTTGCGGGACGTCCTGTCGTCGGACCTGTTCCTGCGCGGGCGCTTCGTGCAAGCAAATTGAAACGACATCCGCCCAATATCACGGACCGGGCACAGAATATCAAAAACTAGATGAAGCTCTGCGGGCGGCGTCGAAGGCTTCGGCAAAAACTTACGGAAATAGCAGTTCCACTATGCTAAGGGTCCGTTGCATCAAGTTGCCGCGCGGAACGATCGCCATTCCCGTTCGTGACCCAGAACGCGCTTCGATAGAGGAAAGCCAGTGGTTCAACCCAACGACAACGCCGACTTCGCCGGCGCCGGCAATGCGGGTGCCACCCCGCGTCCCGCGCAGGTCGACGGCCGGCTGGCGCGGCTGCGCGCCGTGATGGCGGCGGCGCGCTACCATGGCGCCGAGCTCGACCCGAACGATTTCCGCGGCCCGATCACCGAGGTCACGCCGTCCCCGGCCAGCCTGGTCACCTGGCTCAACGACCAGGGGCTGGTGGCGCGCGCGATGCGCCTGAAGTGGCGCTACCTGGTGCGCATGCACGACACGCCGCCGTTCGCGCTGATGTTCAAGGACGGCTCGGCGGCGCTGCTGGTCGGCGCCGATCCCGGCCGCGGCGTGGTCTGGCTG
>CAXTNB010000132.1:2779-7391 GCA_964245385.1 uncultured Acetobacteraceae bacterium
GTCTGGCTGCGCGACCCGATGGGCAGCGACGGCGACCCCCCGGTCGCGGTCGACGAGCTGCGCCTGTCGCAGGTCTGGAACGGCGACGTCGTGCTGGTGGCGCGCAGCCGCAACCAGTCCGAGGCGGAGGCGCCGATCAACATCGGCTGGCTCACCCGCATGGTGCTGCGCGAGAAGAAGTCGCTGCGCGACATCTCGGTGGCCTCGGTGGTGCTCAGCCTGCTGACCATCTTCCCCGCCCTGATCGTGATGCAGGTGATCGACAAGGTGGTGAACCACCACTCGATGTCGACGCTGGTGTCGATCTCGGCGATCATCGTCACCCTGACCTGATACGAGAGACTGCTCAGCTTCGGCCGGCGCGAGATCGTGCTCGTGCTGTCGACCCGGCTCGACAGCCGCATCGCGCTGGTGGTGTTCGGCCGGCTGCTGTCGCTGCCGCTCGAGTTCTTCGAGCGCCAGCAGGCCGGCAACGTGATCGGCAAGGTGTCGTCGATCTACAAGGTGCGCGACTTCATCACCGGCAAGCTGATGAGCACCTTCCTCGACATGTTCAGCCTGATGGTGATCCTGCCGTTCCTGTTCGTGATGAGCACCACGCTGGCCTGGATGACGCTGGCCGCGGCCGGGCTGATCGGGCTGATCGTGGTGATCTTCATCGGCCCGGTGGCGCGCCTGGTCGGCCGCGTGATCAACGCCGAGATGCGACGCGCCAGCATCCTCTACGAGTCCGTCGCCGGCATACGCACGCTCAAGACCCTGGCACTCGAGCCGTCGCGCCGCACCGAGTGGGACGTCGCCACGGCCGACGTGGTGCGCGCCAAGCTCGAGGCCGGACGGCTGGCGACCTGGCCCTCGACGCTGGCCAGCCCGATCGAGATGTTCATCAGCCGCGGCGTCATCCTGGTCGGCGCCTACCTGCTGCTCACCGGCTCGAGCTCGCTCGGCGCCGGCGGCCTAGTCGCCTTCATGATGCTCGGCGGCCGCGTCGCCCAGCCGCTGGTCAGCCTGGCCAAGCTGCTGGAGGAGTTCACCGACATACGCGCCGCCCTCGGCGAGGCCGGCTCGGTGCTCAACCAGCCGACCGAGACCCGCGCCCTGACCAACGGCATGCGGCCGCGCATCATGGGCGCGCTCTCGTTCCAGGACGTGATGTTCACCTATCCCGGCGCCTCGACCAAGGCGCTCGACGAGGTCAGCTTCGACATCCCGGCCGGCACCATGCTGGGCGTGGTGGGACGCAGCGGCTCGGGCAAGTCGACCCTGACCCGCCTGCTGCAGGGCGTCAGCCGCAACTATACCGGCTTCCTCAAGCTCGACGGCATCGACCTGCGCGAGATCAACCTGACCCACCTGCGCAAGTCGTTCGGCGTGGTGCTGCAGGACAACTTCCTGTTCCGCGGCACCATACGCGACAACATCACCGCCAACCGCCCCGGCCTGACGCTGGAGGACGCGGTGCGCGCCGCCCGCCTCGCCGGCGCCGAGGAGTTCATCGAGCGCATGCCGGGCGGCTACGAGACCTGGATCGAGGAGGGCTCGACCAACATCTCGGGCGGCCAGAAGCAGCGCCTCGCCATCGCGCGCGCGGTGATCACCGACCCCAAGCTGATGATCCTCGACGAGGCCACCTCGGCACTCGATCCGGAGTCCGAGGCGCTGGTCAACGCCAACCTGAAGCGGATCAGCAAGGGGCGCACGATGGTGATCGTCTCGCACCGGCTGTCGTCGCTGGTCGACTGCGACCAGATCCTGGTGATGGATCGCGGCCGCGTCGAGGACATCGCACCGCATCACGTGCTGCTCGAGCGCTGCGCGATCTACCGCCAGCTCTGGATGCAGCAGACCCGGCACATGAGCCCGGAGCGTCAGGCCGGTCCGGCGCCGCTGCTGGCCGAGGGAGACTGAGCCGATGAGTGGCACCGACATCATCCCGGCCGGCGGCCGCGGGCCGTCGCGTCGCGCCGGCCGTCGCGCCAGCCGTCGCGTCGAGAGCGACGACGACATGCCGCAGGAGCTGCTGGAGTTCAACTCGCCCAGCGCCGCCCTGGTGGCGATGCCGCCGCGGCCGATGGCGCAGTACATGCTCTGGGTGGTCGCCTCCATGGCGGTGGTGATGATGATCGTGATGGGCGTGTTCCCGCTCGACCGCGTCGTCACCACCCAGGGCCAGCTGGTCTCGACCTCGCCCACGCTGCTGGTGCAGCCGCTGGAGACCTCGATCGTCAAGTCGATCGACGTCAAGGAGGGCGACCTCGTCCACAAGGGGCAGATCCTGGCGCATCTCGACCCGACCATGACCGGGGCCGACGCCACCAACATGCAGCAGCAGTCGCAGTCCTACCTGGCGCAGATCGAGCGGCTGCAGGCCGAGGCCTCGGGCAGCGACTACCGGCCGGACCTCGCCAACCCGGCCTCCACCGCCGAGGCCGCGATCTTCATGCGCCGCCAGGCCGAGTTCAAGGACAAGCTGCTGAACTACACCCAGCAGATCGCCTCGCTGCGCAGCGATACCAACGCCTATCGCGCCTCGGCGGCGATGTATGCCGGGCGGGTCAGGCTGGCGTCCGACGTGCACAACATGCGTGTGCAGCTGCAGCGCGACCATGTCGGCAGCCGGCTGTCCTCGATCTCCTCGCAGGACGACCTGATGGAGGTCGAGCGCTCGCAGATCACCGCCCAGCAGAGTGCCGCAGGTGCCCAGAACAAGCTCGACGCGATGGTCGCCGAGGAAGCGGGCTTCGTGCAGAACTGGAAGGCGCAGATCTACCAGGACCTGACCGAGGCGCAGCACAAGTACTACGAGGCCAAGGGCGACCTGGACAAGGCGACGCTGCGGCAGAGCCTGGTGGTGATGCGCGCCCAGGCCGACGCCGTCGTGCTGACCATCGCCAAGGTCTCGATCGGCTCGGTGCTCAGCCCCGGCAGCCAGTTCATCTCGATGGTGCCGCTCGACGCGCCGCTGGAGATCGAGGCCAAGCTGAAGGGCACGGAATCCGGCTACGTGAAGCTCGGCGACCCCGCGCTGATCAAGTTCGCCACCTTCACCTACACCCAGTACGGCGGCGCCGAGGCGACGGTGCGCAACGTCAGCGCCGACAGCTTCACCAAGGAGAGCGGCGGTCAGGCCGGTGCGAACGGCGCCACCAACGACGCCCCGGTGGCGGGCGGCGGCGACACCTTCTACCGCATCAGGCTGCGGGTGAACCGCTACACCCTGCACGGCGTGCCGAACTACTTCCATCCCACGCCCGGCATGCCGGTGACCGCGGACATCAAGGTCGGCAAGCGCACCATCCTGCGCTACCTGCTGAGCACCGTGCTGCCGGTCGCGACCGAAGGCATGCGCGAGCCCTGATGTCGCCCTCTGGAGGTGCTGCGGCGAGATCCCCATCTCTGCACGTCCGCACCGCCTCCGTGATCTCGAGGATAGCCCGGCTCCGATGGCCAGTCTCCTAAGTCAGCGTCTGGCCTCGTTGTTCTCGGCGAAGGCGAAGCTCGTCTACGCCTGCAGCCTGATCGAGGCGGGTCAGCCGGGACGTGCCTTCGCCCCGCTCAGCGCCGCCGCCGCCGCCGGCATACCGGAGGCGCAGTTCCGCGTCGGCCGCGCCTACCTGGACGGCGCCGGGGTGCCGATCAGCCGCGAGGAGGGCGCACGCTGGATGCAGCGCGCCGCCGAGGCCGGCTGGGTCGAGGCGCAGTTCGTGCTCGCCACCCTGCACCTGTTCGGCCTGGGCCGTACCGGCGGTGCCGGCAGCACGCTGTTCGCCGCCGGACCCACCCAGGCCGAGGCCAGGCCGGACTACGAGCAGGCGGCGCGCTGGGCGCGCAGCGCCGCCGAGGCCGGCTCCCCGGACGGCCAGGCGCTGTACGGCTACATCCTGACCTCCGGACCGGAGGCGATGCGCGACCTCGAGCAGGCGAACCAGTGGTATCGCCGCTCCGCCGACGCCGGCTGCTCGCAGGGCTCGCTCGGCCTCGGCCTGGCGCTGCTGGCGCGCGAGAACGACGCCGAGGCCCAGGCCAAGGCGGCGGTGGAGCTGACGCGGGCGGCCGCCGGCGGCCTGGCCACCGCGATGTACCTGCTCGGCGTGATGACCGAGCGCGGCGCCGGGGTGAAGCAGGACCTGCAGGCGGCGACCAGCCTGTATCGCCAGGCCGCCGAGAAGGGGGTGCGCTCCGGCCAGGCGCGCTACGGCCTGGCGCTGATGGAGGGGCGCGGGGTGCAGCGCGACGTCACCCAGGGCGAATCCGGGCTGCGACAGGCCGCGCTCGCCGGCGACCACGAGGCGGCGGCGCTGATCGGCGACCTCTACGCGCGCGGCGGCGACCTGCCGCCGAACTACGCCGAGGCGGCGACCTGGTACGGCCGCGCCGCCGCGCAGGGGCACGCCGCCGCGGCGCGGGCACTCGGTTCGCTCTACCTGACCGGCGCCGGCGTGCAGCGCGATCCCGAGGAGGCGGCGCGCTGGTTCCGCCGCTCCGCCGAGGGCGGCGACGAGGCCGCCCACATCGACCTCGCCAACCTGGTGATGGCGGGCGCCGGGCTGGAAGCCGATCGGGTCGCGGCGCGCGAGCGCTTCGAGCGCGCGGCGAGCACCGGCGACTAGGT
>CAXTNB010000133.1:0-2887 GCA_964245385.1 uncultured Acetobacteraceae bacterium
GGGGGACGGAGGTTTGCAGGTGGCCGAGACCCCCGCCCATGGTCCAGGAGACGCGCTCAACAGCGTGCAGCTGCGACCGAAGGCGGCGACCCCCATCGGGATCGCCTGACGAAGAGTTGCAGCAAGATAGACATTGACAAGAAACCTGAACTGGCGTTCGCTCTTTGATACGTATCAAGAGGCCGATGACATCTCGAAGGAGTAACCTCGAACCCAAGAAGACGGAGATGGTCCTCGCGCGAAGAAGACGCGAGGCTTGCTCAACAAAAAGGGGGAAACCAATGAAAGTCGAAACCAGAACAGCAGGACGCGGGCTGCTCGCGGCCACGTTCTCCTCGCTGGCGATTGCCGCACTGGCGACCGCAGCCTCGGCGCAGGGCGCCGGAAGCTTTCGAGAAAAAAGCCCGCTCAAGATCGGCTATACCGCCCAAGACATCTCCAACCCCTACTGGCAGAACTACGCCGCCGGCGTCCAATCGGCGGCGAGTGCTGCCAGCGCGAGCGTCGTGGTGGCGGACGCGAAGGCTTCGCAGCAGAACCAGGTCTCCGGCAGCCGCAACCTCGTCAGCCAGCAGATCAGCGCGCTGATCGTGTCGCCGGTCGAACCCAACGCGCTTCCCGGAACGATCGCTGCCGCCCACCGCGCGCACATCCCGATCGTGATCGGCGATGTCGGCGCGACCGGCAAGTACGACGCCTTCATCCAGTCGGACAACCGCGGGGGCGGCGCGCTGGCAGCCGACTACATGGCGAAGAAGCTGGGCTCGGCTCCGGTGAACATCGCCGTCATCACGCTTCACCCGGGATCCACCGTCGGAACCGACCGGGTCGCCGGCTTCACCGACGAACTCAGGAAATACCCGAACATTCACGTCGTGTCGGAGCTCAACGGCAACGACGCGATCAAGGAGGGGCACGACGCGGCGGCGGACGCACTCGCGAAGAACCCGGACATCAAGGGGATCTACGCCGCGAACGACAACGAGGCGCAGGGCGCCATCGCCGCGATCCAGCAGGCCGGGAAGGACCCCAAGGCCTTCATCATCGTGGGCTTCGACGGCAACGCGGGATCGATCGCCGACATCGGCAACGGAACCCAGACCGCGACGGTCGCGCAGGACCCGTTCGGGCAGGGCCAGCTCGCGGTCAAGGTGGCACTCGACCTGCTGAAGGGACAGGCTGTCCACTTCACCAATGTCGAGACCAAGACGATCCAGTTGAAGGTGCAGCTGATCGACGCGAGCAACCTCGCCGAGTTCAAGACGGCGCGCGCCGGCCAGAAGTGAGATCGGACACGTCGGCGACCCGTGTCCGTTTCGAAAGAGGCACCCATGTTGAACGAAGCCACCGACGACGGGACCTCGCTTCCGAACGGCTTGCTCGGTGCGAAGGATATCTCGAAGGACTTCTCGGGGGTGAGCGCGCTCCGCAACGTCTCGCTCAGCCTGGCACCCGGCGAGGTGCACGCCCTCGTCGGCGAGAACGGCGCCGGCAAGAGCACGCTGATCAACATCCTCGCGGGGCTTCTGCAGCCCTCGGCGGGATCGCTGCTGCTCGACGGCGTCGAGCGGACGTTCTCCGGTCCGCATTCGTCGCAGCAGGCCGGCATCAGCGTCATCAGCCAGGAGTTTCGGCTTGTCCCGCAACTGACCGTCGCCGAGAACATCTTCCTCGGGCACGAGCCACGTCGGGGTGGTCTGATCGACCGGAAACGGTGCCGACAGCTCACGCGGGAGCCGCTGCGGGAGCTCGGCCTCGACATCTCTCCGGACCGCCGGATTTCCAGCCTCACCATCGGCGACCAGCAGCTCGTCGAGATCGCCCGGGCTCTCACCCGCGAGTTTCGCGTCCTCATCATGGACGAGCCCACCGCGGCGCTCAGCGAGGTCGAGGTCGAGCGCCTGCTCGCGCTGGTCGAGCGACTGCGTGCTCGCGGGACGGCCGTGCTCTACGTGTCCCACCGGCTTCCCGAGATCTTCCGCGTGTCGGACCGCATCTCGGTCCTTCGGGACGGGCAACGCGTCGCGTCGCTCGTGACCAGGCAGTCGAGCGTCGACGAGGTGGTGACCCACATGCTCGGCCGTGCGCTGGAGGCGCACCCCGCGCCGCCGGTCGCGGGCAGGGTCGCGCCCAAGCGGGCAGCCGAGGCGCTCGACGTCGCTGGACTGCGTTGCAAGGGATTGATCGCTCCCGTCGATCTGCGCGTCGCGCCTGGAGAGGTCATCGGCATCGCGGGACTCGTCGGCTCGGGGCGCACGGAGCTGATGCGCGCTCTGTTCGGCGTCATTCCGTCGACGTTCGACCGGTTCGCGGTCGATGGACGCGCGGTGCGTCCGCGCGATCCGAGGCACGCCATCGGCAGAGGCATCTTCATGCTCAGCGAGGATCGGAAGACCGAGGGGATCGTCCCGCTCATGTCGGTGCTCGACAATGTCGTCTTCGCGCAGCGCGCCTGGGGGCGCCACCTCCTGAACAGGGTCAAGGACAGGGACACCTACGCGTCCCTGAAAGGCAGGATGCGCATACGCGCGCGCGATGCCGACGTGCCGATCGTCACCCTCAGCGGCGGCAATCAGCAGAAGGCACTGCTCGGGCGTGCGCTGTTGTCCGGCTGTCGCGTCCTGCTGCTCAATGAACCGACACGAGGCGTCGACGTCGGCGCCAAGGTCGAGATCTACGGGTTGATCCGAGAGCTCGCCGCGACCGGGGTGGGCGTGATCATCAGCTCCTCCGAGGCAGCCGAGCTGGTCGCGGTGGTCGATCGATGCATCACGCTGTACGCCGGTGCGATGGTTGGCGAGCTCGCGGGCGAGCGGATCACCGAGGAGGACATCGTCGCGCGCATCCTGGGGCGCGGAGCGCCGGACCGTGACCCGGAAGAGGCAGA
>CAXTNB010000133.1:2897-7359 GCA_964245385.1 uncultured Acetobacteraceae bacterium
GAAGACACGAGGCAGTCGGAGCAGCGCCGGCGCGCCGAGCTCGGCGCGGACCGTGCGGGGCGCCGCGAGTCGATCATCGACCGCGGCGCGATCTTCGCCCCGTTCGCCGTGATCGCGGTGCTCGCGACGATCCTCGTGCCCGGCTTCCTGTCGGTCGCCAACATGCAGAGCGTCCTGGTCAACGCCTCGATCGTCGGCATCGTCGGTTTCGGCGTGACGCTGGTGATCGTGATCCTCGGTCTCGACCTCTCGGTCGGCGCGGTCGCAGCCCTGACGTCGTGCGTCGGCGCCGCTGCCACGAATGCCCTCGGCATTGCGGCCGGGATCGGGTGCATGCTCCTGCTCGGATGCGCCGTCGGACTGCTCAACGGCGGCCTTATCATGGTCCTGCGGGTCCCGGCCTTCGTGGCGACGCTCGCGACCATGGGGATCGCCCGCGGGGCCGCGTTGCTGTTCACCAACGGCGAGCGCGTGACGCTGCGCTCCGGGACGCTTCGCGAGATCGCGATCGGCAAGGTTCTCGGCGTCCCGCTCCCGTTCCTGATCGCGCTCGGCTTGTGCGCGGCCTTCTATCTGCTCCTCGAGCGGACGCCGTTCGGCAGACACGCCTCCGCGGTCGGCGGCAATCCTGGGGCGGCGCGCGAGGCCGGTCTGAATGCGACACGGATCGGCATCGTCGTCTACGCCGTATCGGGCCTCGCGGCCGCCTCCGCGGGGCTGCTGATCGTGGCGCAGCTCGGCACCGTCGATGCGACGCCGATCCAGGGTCTGGAACTGCAGGCCATCGCGGTCGCGGTGCTGGGCGGTACGAGCATCGCCGGAGGGACGGGGAACCTGCCGGGCACGTTCATGGCGTCCCTGCTCCTCGCGATGATCAGCTCGGCGCTCAACCTTCGCGACATTCCGGGCTATTATCAATACCTGGCGCTGGGACTTCTCCTGCTGCTGGCGCTCGGCCTCGACACGATCCGTCGCCAAGTCCGGGCGGTGCTGGCGAGTGGAGCTGATCGATGAGCTCCCCGTCCGAGCGGATCACCGACGATAGCGATGCCGCCGCGCCGCCGCCGCCACGCCGCGCGACGTTGCCCACGGAGATCCTCGCACGTTACGCGCTGCAATTCTTCACGCTCGCCGCGCTCGTCACGGTCTCCCTGGTGCTGCCGAACTTCCGTCAGTGGAGCAACCTGCAGGACGTGATGCTCCAGTCCTCGTTCGCCGGGCTCTCGGCCGCGGGGATGACGCTGCTCATCATCGGCGGCATGATAGACCTGTCGGTCGCCGGGATCATCGCCTTGACCGCGGTGACGCTCGCGAACCTGCTTGGCCTGGCGCCGCTCGGGGTCGCGTTGATCGTCTCGCTCGCCGTCGGCGTCGGGCTCGGGCTGATCAACGGGCTGATCGTCACCAAGCTGAAGTTTCCGCCGTTCATCGCCACCTACGCGATGCTGAACGTGTACCTGGCGGCGGCCTTCATCTGGACGCACGCCTCGACGTTGCCGCTGTCCAACGACGCGTTTCTCGGCCTCACCGGCAACGAGGTCATCGGCGTGCCGCCGATGTTCATCCTGTTGATCGTCGGCGCGCTGGCCTGCTCGTTTCTCTTGCAGCGGACACGGTTCGGCCGCGACCTTCGCGCAATCGGCAGCAGCGAGGCGGCCAGCCGCATGGCGGGTCTCGCGGTCGATCGAACCCGCATCCTGGCGTTCGTGCTGTTCGGCTTCCTGACGTCCACGGCCGGGCTTGGCCTCGCCTCCCTGCTTTCGTCGGCCTCGGCCAACATGTCGATCGGCTACGAGCTGAACGTGGTTGCCGTGGCCGTCGTCGGCGGCACGAGGCTGCTCGGGGGAAGCGGGACGCTCCTCGGCACCGTCACGGCCGCCATCCTGTTCGCCGCCCTGGACAACGCTCTCAACCTCCTGAACGTCTCGTCCTATTGGCAGTACGTGGTGGCGGGCGTGGTCCTCGCCGTGGCGCTCGTCGCGGCCAGTCGCCGCGAACGGCTCGAGGAGCGGGGCAGGCGGTGAGGCGGCCGAGCTGCCGCGGCGCGGCCACCATGGGACACCACCACGCAGTTCAGGAGCGAACGATGACGAACTCCGTCTCCAGGTTCGAGACAAGGCAGACGCTGAGCCGGCTCATCGCGGAGACGGGCGGGATCCTCCGCCTCGATCCGGCCTTCGTCGCGCGCGACTGGCTGCCGCCCGGACGCCGTCTCGGGCTCGCTCCCGAGGCCTATGACCTCGGCGAGCGCGGCTTTATCTGCGAACGCTGGTTCGCATCGACCACGCACGCCGACAACGTGGTCGGTCCCGACGACGAGGGCATCAGCTACGTCAGGGGAGAGGCGGGCGAGAGGATCAATCTCGCGGACGCGGTCGACGCGGCTCCGGACATCATCATGGGAGCGGATTACGCGGCCACCCACGCGGGCCTCGGGAGACTGGCGAAGATCTTCGATTTCGGCGCGCGGATCCCCTACCACGTCCACCCGCCTGCCGAGCACGCCGCACTGGTCGGCCGGCGATCGAAGGACGAGGCGTACTACTTTCCGCCGGGCGTCGACATGGGAGCGCATCCCGAAACCTTCTTCGGGGTGCACCCCTTCATCGCGCGCGGTCCGCGCGACGCGATGCTGCTTCCCTATCTCGAACGCTGGAACGACGACGCCATCCTGCAATGCGCGTTCGCCTACGCGCAGGTTCCGGACGAAGGGTTCTACATCGACTCCGGCATACTTCACGCGCCGGGCACCGCGCTCACGATCGAGCTCCAGGAAGACTCCGACACGCTCGCGATGTTCCAGGCACTGAATGCCGGACGCATCATCAGCAAGGATCTGCTGTTCAAGGACGTCAGCGAGCGGGACCGGCAGCAACTCGGTGAGCGCGCGGTCTTGCGCTGGATCGACTGGGACGCCAACGGCGATCCCGATTTTTACCAGCGCCGCCGGCTCGTCCCGATCCCCTCCTTCGTCGACCACGGCGCCGAGGAGGCCTGGATATTCTGCGGCACGACGAAATTCAGCGGCAAGCGCCTCCGGCTCGCGCCTGGCGCGAGGATGAACTCGGTCGAGCGCGGCGTCTACAACCTCCTCGTGTGGAACGGCCGCGGGACGGTCGCCGGTCACGCGGTGACCGGGCGGCGCCCGGGCGAGGACGAGCTGCTTCTGGTCCACGAGGCGGCCATCCGGCCGCACGAGATTGTCAACACCGGGCAGGACGAACTTCTCCTAGTCAAGTTCTTCGGTCCGGACATCAATCCCAATGCGCCCCCTGCGGGCGTCCGCTCCTGATGACAGCCTCATCACGAGCACGAGCAGACAGGAGCCAGCACCGATGAAGGCCATCGTCTACGACGGACCTCGTTCCTTCGCGTATCGCGACGTCGCCGAGCCGTCGCTCGGGGATGACGAGGTCGTCATCCGCGTCCGGGCGTGCGGCGTGTGCGGGACGGACCTGCATATTCACGAGGGTGAGTTCGGCCCGCGCTTCCCGCTCGTTCCCGGACATGAATTTGCCGGCGAGATCGCGGCGGTCGGCAACGCCGTGCAGGACTGGCGCCCGGGCGATCGGGTCGTCGCGAACTGCAACCGGTCGTGCGGGGCGTGCTTCTACTGCCGACGCGGACAGTTCCTCCGCTGCCAGAACCTGGTGGCGTACGGGATCCAGCTCGATGGCGGGTTCGCCGAGTTGCTGCGCGTCAGGGCGCGCGACCTGTTCGCCCTGAGAAGCCTGTCCTGGCGGGAGGCGGTCATGGTCGAGCCGACCGCCTGCGCCGTGCACGGGGTGACGGTGCTGGACATGAAGCCGGGCGCGGACGTGCTGATGTTCGGCGCCGGGCCGACCGGCCAGGTGCTCGGGCAGCTGCTCAAGCTCAACGGAGCCGCGAGCCTGACCGTGGCGGCGCCGGCCGGACCGAAGCTCGACTTGGCCGGACGGCTCTGCGCCGACACCATCGTCGCGATCGATCGCAACGATCCGGAGGCGCATCGCCGTGCCTTACGCCAGGTCAGCGCGAACGGCTTCGACTACGTGGTCGAGGCGACCGGGGCGCCGGCGATGTGCGCGGAGGCCGTGCGCCAGGCGCGCCGCGGCGGCGAGGTGCTGATCTACGGCGTCTACCCGGACGCGGAGACGTTTCCGGTGAACCCGTTCGACGTCTTCCGCAACGAGATCACGATCAAGGGGTCGTTCGCCCAGATCGACGATTTCGGCAGGTCGCTCGCCTATCTCGAGAGCGGTCTGGTGAAGGTGGACGAGATCGTGAGCGACGAATTCGCCCTGCGGGATTGGGACCGCGCGCTGGAGAACGCCTGGAAACGCCGCGGGATCAAGTCGGTCATGATCCCGCCGCAGTCCTGACGGAGCGGCCGACCACTGGTCGAGATGGGCAACCTGCGGTGGATTGACGAAGGTAGCCTGCAGGGTCCAGCTGTGCCCTCAACGACCGCTCCGCCCGGTCC
>CAXTNB010000134.1:0-6616 GCA_964245385.1 uncultured Acetobacteraceae bacterium
CCGACTCCTCCGATCCCGCCGCTCTGGTTCCCGACGCCGCCGATCCCGCGCCGCAGGGCGTGCAGGCGCCCACGCCGGAAGGCGTGCAAGCGCCCACGCCGCAAGGCGTGCAAGCGCCCACGCCGCAAGGCGTGCAGGCAATCGAGCGCGCGCTGCTGACCATGCCGCTGTCCCCCGGCGTCTACCGCATGCTCGATGCCAGGGGCGAGGCGCTCTATGTCGGCAAGGCGCGCGCGCTGAAGAAGCGCGTCTATTCCTACACCCAGCTCGGCCGGCTGCCGGAGCGGCTGCGCCGGATGGTGTCGGAGACGGTCTCCATGGAGATCGTCACCACCCACACCGAGGCGGAGGCGCTGCTGCTCGAGGCCAACCTGATCAAGCGCCTCAAGCCGCGCTTCAACATCCTGCTGCGCGACGACAAGTCCTATCCCTGGCTGATGCTGTCGGAGCACCACGCCTTCCCGCAGATCGCCAAGCATCGCGGCAAGCCCGCCAAGGGGACGAGCTACTGGGGTCCGTTCGCCTCCGCCTGGGCGGTGAACCAGACCGTGACCGCGATGCAGCGCGTGTTCCTGCTGCGCTCCTGCGCCGACACCGTGTTCGCCTCGCGCACCCGGCCCTGCCTGCTGCACCAGATCAAGCGCTGCTCGGCACCCTGCGTCGGCCGCATCGACCAGGAGGGCTACGCCCGGCTGGTCGGCCAGGCGCGCGCCTTCCTCACCGGCAAGGCCGGGCACGTGCAGCAGGAGCTCGCCGCCGAGATGGAGCAGGCCGCGGGGTCGCTGGAGTTCGAGCGCGCCGCCGCGGTGCGCGACCGCATCCGCGGCCTGACCCACGTGCAGGGCAGCGGCGTGATCAACCCGGCCTCCATCGAGGATGCCGACGTGATCGCGCTCTGGCAGGCCGCCGGGCAGAGCTGCGTGCAGGTGTTCTTCATCCGCGGCGGACGCAACAACGGCAACCGCGCCTTCTTCCCCGGCAACGCCCGCGACGAGCCGGCCGGCGAGGTGCTCGCCGCCTTCATCGCCCAGTTCTACGACGACAAGCCGCCGCCGCCGCTGCTGCTGCTGAGCCACGAGGTGCCGGAGAGCGAGCTGATCGCCGAGGCGCTGTCGCTCAAGATGGCGGCCGCCAGGTCGCGCCGCGTCGAGCTCGCGGTGCCGCGGCGCGGCGAGAAGTGCCAGGTGGTGCAGCACGCGGTCACCAACGCGCGCGAGGCGCTGGAGCGCAGGCTGGCGGAGGGGGCGGGACAGGCGAAGCTGCTCGAAGGGGTGGCGGCGCTGTTCGGCCTGGAGGCGGCGCCGGAGCGCATCGAGACCTACGACAACAGCCACTTCATGGGCGGCACCGCCTACGGGGTGATGGTGGTGGCCGGTCCGGAGGGCTTCACCAAGAACGCCTACCGCAAGTACGCGATCCGCGGACCGATCGCGCCCGGCGACGATTTCGCGATGATGCGCGAGGTGCTGGAGCGGCGCTTCGGCCGGGCGCTCAAGGAGCGCGCCAGGGAGCCGGAGGACGGCACCGGCGCGGACTGGCCGGACCTGCTGCTGATCGACGGCGGCGCCGGCCAGTTCTCGGCGGTGCGCGCGGTGCTCGACGATCTCGGCGTCAACGACGTCAAGCTGGTGGCGATCGCCAAGGGACCCGACCGCGACGCCGGCCGGGAATGGTTCCACACCGGCGACGCGCCGCCGTTCCAGCTGCCGCCGCGCGACCCGGTGCTGTACTACCTGCAGCGGCTGCGCGACGAGGCGCACCGCTTCGCCATCACCACCCACCGCGCCGGCCGTTCCCGCGCGATCTCGCGCTCCGAGCTCGACGAGATCCCCGGCATCGGCAGTGCGCGCAAGCGCGCCCTGCTGAACCATTTCGGCTCCGCACGCGGCGTCAAGCAGGCGGGCCTCGCCGACCTGGAGTCGGCACCGGGGATCAGCCGCGAGACCGCGCGCGCGGTGTACGGGCACTTCCACCGCGCCTGACCGCGGCGTCGCCTCGGGGGGCGCTCTCACGGCAAGCGTGATCAACGCGATGTTCAGGCGGCAGGGCCGATGCGATACTGTGCCGGCCGATGCTCACCGACCTGCCCAACCTGCTGACCCTCTCGCGCATCGCCGCCATCCCGGTGCTGGTGGCGCTGGTGGTGGCGCACGGGCCCTGGACCGACCTGTCCGCCTGCCTGGTGTTCATCGCCGCCGGCGTCACCGACTACCTGGACGGGCACATCGCGCGCTCGCGCAAGCAGTTCTCCGAGATCGGCCGCATGCTCGACCCGATCGCCGACAAGCTGCTGGTCGGCGCCTCGCTGATGGCGCTGGCCGGCCTGCAGCGGCTGCCGTTCTGGGGCCTGGTGCCGGCGATCGTGATCCTGCTGCGCGAGATCCTGGTCAGCGGCCTGCGCGAGCACCTGGCCGGCCTGCGCGTCAGCCTGCCGGTGACGCGGCTGGCGAAGTGGAAGACCGGGTTCCAGATGGGGGCGATCGGGGTGCTGCTGGCCGGCAACAGCACCGCGGCGCTGCTGCGTCTCGGCTTCCTGCCGATCGGCCTGATCGGCAGCGCCATGCTGTGGGTGGCAGCCCTGCTCACCCTGGTCACCGGCTGGGACTACCTGGCGACCGGCTTCCGTCACGTCGGCGCCGGCAGCGCCTCCAAGGCGATGCCCTGAGCGCCGGGGAAGGCGGGCCGCCCGGCCCGGTGCTCGGCATCGTCGGCCGCTCGGGCAGCGGCAAGACCACCCTGATCGTCGCCCTGATCGCCCTGCTGCGCGCGCGCGGGCTGCGCGTCTCGACGATCAAGCACAGCCATCACGCGGTGGACCTCGATCGGCCCGGCAAGGATAGCTGGCGGCATCGCGACGCCGGCGCGCACGAGGTGCTGCTGGCCGGCGAGGCGCGCTGGGCGCTGCTGCACGAGCGGCGCGAGGCCGGCCCGGCCAGCCTGCCGTCGCTGCTGGCGCGGCTGGAGCCGGTCGACCTGGTGCTGGTCGAGGGCTTCGCCCGCTATCCGTGCCCGCGGCTGGAGGTGCAGCGCGCCGCACTCGCCGGACGGCCGGACAGGCGGCCGCTGTGGCCGGACGATCCCGCGATCGAGGCCGTCGCCAGCGACCTGCCGCTCGAGTCCTGCGACCGGGTGCGCCTGCCGCTCGATGCGCCGCGCCTGGTCTGTGACTGGATGGCCACCCGCTTCGCGCTGTTCGATCACGTCCCTTGAGCATTGGTCCGGCCGCAGGCACATTCTGCGCCGGGAGCGGTGGTCACGCCGCGAGGGGATTGATATGCGGCGCTCTTGCCTGCTCGGCACGATGATGATGACGGTGCTTCTGCTTCTGGGCGGCTGTTCCGGTCTTGGTAAGTTCTTCAGCGATACGATCACGCTACCCGGAATGAATCCGAACCTGCCCTTCGGCCTCAGCGAGAACACCGACCGTGCCCGCGGCGAGGTGCCGGAGGAGGCGCCGATCCTCCCGGAATCCGGGAACATCTGGCCCGGGCCGCCGAAGCCGCTGCCGACCCTGAGCGACGTCTCGCGCCTGCAGGGCGGCGGCCTGTCAGGCGATCTCAAGGGCGGCGACACGATGCATGACGGCGGCAGCATGAGCATGGGCGAGCACGACTCGATCGCGCACGGCGTCACCGGCGCCGACAGCTTCTCCGGCGGTGGCCTCGACGTCCCGCCACCCGACGCCTCGTCGCGGCAGCGCACCAAGCCGCAGGCCGGGCAGGGCGGGTCGATCACCATCCCCAACGGGGACGGCACCAGCACCGTGATCGAGCCGGACGGGACGGTGAAGACGGTCAAGACGCCGCCCCGGTGAGCGCGGCGCCGCCGCTGCGCGTGCTCTACTTCGCCTGGCTGCGGGACCGCCTCGGCCGCAGCGAGGAACGGCTCGCGCTCCCGGCCGGGGTCGCGGATGTCGGCGGCCTGCGTCGCTGGATGCGCGCCCGCGACCCGCTGTTCGCCGAGCTGTTCGTCGAGGGCGGCCGCGTCCGGGCCGCCGTCAACCAGGACTTCGCCGATGACGGGGTGGCGCTCTCCCCGGGCGACGAGGTCGCGTTCTTTCCTCCGGTCACCGGCGGCTGATGCTGCGCGTCCGGGTCCAGGCCGAGGCGTTCGACGTGGCGGCCGAGATGGCCGCCCTCGGCCTGCCCGGCGTCGGCGGCATCGGCTGCTTCGTCGGCGTGGTGCGCGACGATGACGGGCTGTCGGCGCTGGTGCTGGAGCATTATCCCGCCATGACCGAGCGCGCCATCCGGCGCATCGCGGAGCAGGCGGCCGGGCGCTTCGGGCTGTGCGGCTGCACCGTGATCCACCGCGTCGGCGCGCTGGCGGTCGGCGAGGCGATCGTGCTGGTGCTGGCCGCGGCGCCGCATCGCGCCGCCGCCCTGGAGGCCACCGCGTTCCTGATCGACTGGCTCAAGACCGAGGCGCCGTTCTGGAAGCGGGAGGCGCGCGCCGACGGCTCGCAGCGCTGGGTGGAGGCGCGCGAGGCCGACGACGCCGCCGCGGCGCGCTGGCGGTGAGGCGCGCGAGGCCCTAGATGGTGGCCGGCGCTGCGGCCCCGGCCGTTCAGGAAAGCGATGTCACGGCTCGATCCGATCTTCGCCGAGGCGCTGGATGCGCTGTCGGCTCGTGCCGGCCGGCGCCGGCTGCGCCTCGCCGATCCGGCCGAGCCGGGCTGGGTGACGCGCGACGGCAGGCGCCTGCTCAACGTCTCGGGCAACGACTATCTCGGCCTCAGCCGGCATCCGGCGCTGATCGCGCGCGGCAACGAGTGGGCCGCCCGCCACGGCACCGGCGCCGGCGCCTCCAGGCTGGTCACCGGCAGCTTCGCGCTGCACCGGCGGATCGAGCAGCGCGTGGCCGCGTTCAAGGGCTGCGAGGCGGCGCTGCTGTTCGCGTCGGGCTGGCAGGCCAACGCCTCGGTGCTGCCGGCGCTGTTCGGCGCCGCGGCGGGCCAGGCGCTGGTGTTCAGCGACCGTCTCAACCACGCCAGCCTGCACCATGGCTGCCTCGCCGCCTCGGTGCGTCAGCTGCGCTTCCGTCACAACGACCTCGACCACCTCGACGCGCTGCTCGCCGCGCGCCGGCGCGAGCCGGGGACACGCTTCATCCTCACCGAGAGCGTGTTCAGCATGGACGGCGACCGCGCCGACGTCGCTCGCCTGGCGGCGATCGCGCGACGCCACGACGCCTTCCTCTACCTCGACGAGGCGCACGCCACCGGCGTGCTGGGTCCCGGAGGCAGGGGGCTGAGTGCCGACGTGCCCGGGATCGACTGCGTGATGGGCACCTTCAGCAAGGCGTTCGGCGGCTTCGGCGCCTACGTCGCCGGCTCGCGCACGCTCTGCGACTACCTGCTCAACGCCTGCTCCGGCTTCATCCACACGACCGCGCTGCCGCCGCCGGTGCTGGGCGCGATCGACGCCGCGCTGGACCTGGTGCCGGGGATGCAGGTCGAGCGCGCGCACCTCGCGGCGCAGTCGGCGAGGCTGCGCGCCGCCCTGCACGGCCTGGGGATCGAGACGGCGGGGTCGTCGAGCCAGATCGTGCCCGCTCTCCTCGGCTCCGCGGAGCGCGCGCTGGCGGCGAGCGAGGCGCTGGAGCGTCAGGGCGTGCTGGGTGCGGCGATCCGGCCGCCGACGGTGCCGCACGGCGGCAGCCGCATCCGCTTCGCGCTCAGTGCCGCGCACGACGAGGCGGCGCTCGACCGGCTGATCGCGCTGCTGCCGGAGTGCCTGGGCGTCGGGGCGCGATGACGGCGCAGCTGCTGTTCGTGCACGGCTGGGCGATGGACGGCTCGATCTGGTGCGCGGTGCGCGAGCGGCTGCAGGCCTGGTCGGTGCCGCAGCGCTCGATCTCGGTGCGCGAGATGGGCTACTTCGACCTCCACGCCGACGGCCACGCCCCCCCTGGCGCGCCGACGCGCGCCCAGGCGCCGGTGGTGGCGATCGGGCACTCGCTCGGCGTGATGCAGCTGCTGGTCGCACCGCCGCCGGGGCTGGCCGGGCTGGTGTCGATCAACGGCTTCACCCGCTTCCGCGCGGCGGCCGACCATCCGCAGGGCGTGCCGGCGCGCGTCCTGCACAGGATGCTGCGCCGGCTCGAGGAGGATCCCGACGCGACCGTCGCCGCCTTCCGGCGGCGCTGCGGCCTCGGGACCTGCGCGCCGGCGCCGCCGCTGCTGCCGGCGCTGCGGCGCGGGCTCGAGCTGCTCCGCGACGGCGACGCGCGGCCGCTGCTGCCCCGCCTGTCGGTCCCGGTGCTGGCGCTGGCCGGCAGCCGCGACGCGGTGGTGCCGCCGGCGCTCAGCGCCGCGTGCTTCGCCGGCCCGCGCTGGCTGGATGGCGGCCACCTGCTGCCGCTGACCCATCCGGAGCCCTGCGCGCGGGCACTGCTGGCGCTCGCCGACGGCGTCGCCGGGTGCGACGGGGGATGAGCGCGCGCAAGCGGGAGATCGCGCGCCGCTTCGGCGCCGCCGCGTCCGGCTACGACCGGGCGGCGGCGGTGCAGCGTCTCGCGGCCGACCGGCTGGCGCAGCGCATCCTCGCCGCCGGGCTGCCGCGGTTCCCGCGCGTCCTCGAGATCGGCTGCGGCACCGGCCTGCTCAGCCTGGGCC
>CAXTNB010000134.1:6626-7305 GCA_964245385.1 uncultured Acetobacteraceae bacterium
CTCGGAGACCATGCTGCGAAGCTGCCGCGACCGCTTCGCGGCCGAGCCGGCGCCGCTGTTCGCGGTGATGGACGGCGAGGCGCCGTCGCTGCGGCCCGGCTTCGACCTGGTCTGCGGCGGCCTGGCGCTGCAGTGGTTCGAGGCTCGCCGCAGCGCGCTGCGCGGCCTCGCCGGGCTGCTGAACCCCGGCGGCCTGCTCGCCCTGTCGACGCTGTGCGACGGCAGCTTCGGCGCCTGGCGCGCGGCGCTGCGCGACGAGGCGGCCGCCGACGCCATGCCGGACCATCCGTCACCCGACGCGCTGCAGGCCGACTGGCCGCAAGGCGGGGCCGGCAGCTGGCAGCTGGAGATGCTGCTCGAGCGCCACCCGGACGGCCTCGCGTTCCTGCGCGGGCTGCGCGCGATCGGCGCCGACCTGCCGCGCCCGGGGGCGGCCGCACTCGGTGGCGCGACCCTGCGTCGCGTGCTGCGCCGGTTCGAGGCCGAGCACGGCGGGCTCGCCGAGTACCGCATCGGCTACGGCCTGTTCCGGCGCGACGCGGCGGCGGCGGCCGGGGTGTTCGTCACCGGCACCGATACCGGCATCGGCAAGACGCTGGTCTCCGCCTGCCTGGTGCGGGCCTGGGGTGCGCGCTACTGGAAGCCGCTGCAGACCGGCCTACGCGACGAGCCCGGCGAC
>CAXTNB010000135.1:0-3082 GCA_964245385.1 uncultured Acetobacteraceae bacterium
CCGCCGGGGCGGCGGGGGTCCCGCCCACTTGCGCGCCCCGCCACCGGCCGCCCCCGCCGAGGCGGGGGCGCGGCCGCAGCGGGGCCCCACGACCCTGCACGCGCAGGTCGAAGTGCCGGCTCAGCAGGTCGGCGACGCCGCTCGCATCCAGCGACGCCGGCCCGGCGCGCAGCGCCAGCGTCAGCGGCTCGGCGTCGCGCGGGCCGTCGAGATCGAGCGCCAGCGTCAGCGGGTCGAGCAGCGTCAGGCCGGTGAGCGCCGAGACCAGCCCGGCCTCCGGGTCGGCGGCGTGCAGGTGCAGCGCCAGCCGCCTTGGGCCGATCGACGAGACCAGCGAGACGAAGCCGGCATGGTCCTGGCGGGTCAGCGCGAGGCCGATGTCGCTGTCCGGCAGGCTGGCGATCCCGAGGTTGGAGAGCAGCGGGGCGATGCCGGCGACGCGCAGGTGGCCGTCGAGACCGAGGCGGGCGGCGATGCCGACGACGCCCTGGTCGAGCTGCAGGCTGCCGACGCGCAGGCGGCGGATGTCGACGCCGAGATCGGGGATGGCGCTGCCGCCGGATCGCGCGGCGGGCTGCGGCCTGGCATCCGGATTCGGCGCCGGCCTGCGCACGACGCGGATGCGCTCGACCGAGACCAGGTCGACCCGCGCGGTCAGGCCGAGCAGCCGCAGCGGCCGCCAGTCCAGCCCGACGCCCTCCAGCGTGGCGTAGGTGCCCAGGTGATCCTGCAGGGTGAGGCGGCGGATCGCCAGCCGGTCGGGGAAGCGTCCGCCGAGGCCGTCGATCGCGACCAGGCCGCCGCTGAGCGAGCCGGCCTCGCGCTCGATCAGCCGGCGTCCGGCGCCGGTGTTGGCGCCGACCAGCACCGCCAGCAGCGCCAGGGCGAGCAGCGCCACCGGCGCGCCGAGCAGCAGCCCCGCCAGCCACGCCAGCAGGCGCCAGGACGGCGGACGACGGGTGCCGATCGGCATCAGAAGGTCTCCCCCAGCCCGATATAGAGCTCGAAGCTGTCGTTGCCGGGCACCCTGTCCAGCGGCACCGCGACGTCGAGCCGGATCGGGCCGATGGAGGTGAAGTAGCGCGCGCCGACGCCGGCGCCGAGGCGCAGGCTGCCCTGGAACGGTGCCGACTGGCTGGAGACCTGCCCGGCATCGAGGAAGGCGGCGGCGCCGAAATTGCCGAACAGGCGCTGGCGGAACTCGACGGTCGCGGCATCGAGCGAGGTGCCGCCGACCGGATCGTCGTTGGCGAACAGCGGCCCGACGCCCTGGTACTTGTAGCCGCGTATGGTGGCGCTGCCGCCCGCGTACAGGCGCTGGTCCGGCGGCAGCTGGAAGGTGGAGGCGCCCTGGACGCTGCCGACGGTGCCGCGCAGCGCGATCACGCTGCGTCCCGGCCGCGACAGCCCCAGCCGCGCCAGGTCGAGATAGGTCGAGCCGCTGCCCTGCAGGATGGTGAAGAAGGCGCCGCCGCGGGTCAGCGAGTAGGTCGGCGTCGCGGCGAGGCCGACGCGGACGCCGTGGGTCGCCGCGTCGAGCGGGCTGGCGACGTCGGTGCTGTCGTAGGCGGCGCTCAGCGGCACCCCCAGCAGCGTGTAGTCGCGCGTGACGTCCTGCTGGCTGATCTGCTCCTGCTCGACGTCGAGGCCGGCCGACACGTTCCAGCGCCTGGACAGCTTGCGGTTGAGCGACGCGCGCGCCAGCAGGGCGGTCTGGTCGTAGGCTTCCAGATCCTGCTTCAGTCCCTCGACGCGCAGGATCAGGTTCTGGTCGCGGTGCAGGAAGTCGGGCTTGGTCAGGTTGGCATAGATGTCGTAGCCCAGCCCCTGCTGCGACGTGCCGCCGAGCCCGGTCGCGATCGCCGCGAGCTCGAGCTGCTCGGCGTTGCCGAACAGGTTGTGGTGGGTCCAGGTGACGCCGGCGCTGCCGCCCAGATCGGTCGAGTAGCCGACCTGCGCCGAGACGGTGTGGCGCTTGGCCTCCGAGAAGGTGAAGTCGAGCGGGATGCGGCCCTCGGAGTCGAGCCGGGGCTGGTCGCCACCCCCGGCGCGCACCTGCACGTCGGAGAACACGCCGATCGCGGCCAGGTCCTGGCGCGCCGCCTCGATCCGGCTCGGCCGATACAGCTCGCCGCCATGCACCAGCAGGCGGCGTCGGATGAACCGCTCGTTGACCTGGCGCAGCCCGCGGAGGCGGATCGCGCCGATCTCGACGCGCGGCCCGGGGCGCACGGCGTAGACGATGTCGAGGGTGCGCGCGCCCGGGTTCAGGGTGGCCACCGGCGGGTCCACCTCGGCCAGCGCGTGTCCGTCCTCGCGCAGCGCCGAGAGCAGGCGGCCCTGGGCGGCGAGCACGTCCGAGGCGACCGCGGGCTGCCCGGCGTGCAGCCCGAACGCCTGCAGCTGCGCCGGCGTCAGGGTGCTGCCGGCCGGCTGGTCCAGCCGCACCCGGCCCAGCGAGAAGCGCGGCCCCCTGGTCACCGCGATGGCGACCGGCACCGGCCGGCCCCCGGTCGCCTCCCTGGGGATCGCGTTGAGCAGGTCCGGCAACGCGGCGTCGTCGCCGGCGTGGCCGGCCACGGTGATGGTCACCGCACCGGCATAGTAGCCGAAGCTCTCCAGCGCGGTGCGCAGCCGTCCGTAGTCCGCGCGCACCCGGCCGGCGAGCGCGAACGGGCTGACCGCGCTGGTCTTCTGCAGCCCGATCAGGCCGGAGGAGCCGCGCAGCGCCGCGTCGAGCTCAGGGTCGCCGCTCTTGGCGAGGGTGGTCCGGTAGGGTTGCGGATCGGCGGCGCGAGCGGCCTGGTTCGCGCCGACCGCGACCATGCAAGCGACGGCCGTTCTTCCCAGGCGCATGCGAACCCATCTCGATACCGAACCGGCTCGGTCCGACAGCCGGGCGAGCGTGCCCGGAGCAGCCTGGGAGGCTACGCGGCCGGAGCGCAAGGGCGCAGCCGCCGGGTGGCCGAACTTTCCGCCCCGCCGCCCGAATATTGTCGCGTTCTCCGCTTCGGGCTATGTCGGCCGCATGCAAGCAGCTCCTCGTCGCCTGGGCCGGCGCATGGCCTACTCCGGACAGTCC
>CAXTNB010000135.1:3092-7256 GCA_964245385.1 uncultured Acetobacteraceae bacterium
CCGGCGGCGCGCCGATACGGCCGGCGGGGCTGGCGGAACCGGCCGCGGCCTGGTGATCCTCGGCTGGACCCTGATCTCCGGCGTGATCCAGTCGGCGATGCTGGCGCTGCCCGGTCGCGGCAAGGCGCGTTTCGCCAGGGTGTACTGGTCCGCCATCTGCACCCTGCTGGGCATGAAGGTGCGCGTGATCGGCGCCCCGGCGACCGGCGGCGCGCGGCCGGTGGTCTATGCCAGCAACCATTCCTCGTGGCTCGACGTGCCGGTGCTGGGCGGCAGCCTGCTGGCCTGCTTCGTCTCCAAGGACGATGTCGGACGCTGGCCGGTGGTCGGTCAGGTGGCCCGGCTGGGACGCACCATCTTCGTCAGCCGGCAACGCGGCACCACCGGACGCGAGCGCGACGACATGCGCCTGCGCCTGGCCGCCGGCGACGACCTGATCCTGTTCCCCGAGGGCACCAGCTCGGACGGCACCCGCGTGCTGCCGTTCCACTCCTCGTTCTTCGGCGTCGCCAAGCCGAGCGGCGCCCACGGCGACCTGCAGCACGCGACGGGCCGCGGCGGCCCGCTGGTGCAGCCGGTGTCGGTGGTCTACGACCGGCTCGCCGGCCTGCCTGTCGGCAACGCGCGCCGCGCGGTGTTCTCGTGGTACGGCGACATGGACCTCGCCTCGCACTTCTGGCAGCTCGCGCAATGGCGCTCGATGCGCGCCAGCATCCTGCTGCATCCGCCGCTCGACCCTGCCGACTTCCCGACGCGCAAGGCGCTGGCGCAGGCCGCCTGGGACGCGGTGGCGGAGGGGGCGGCGCTGCTGCGCCAGAACCGGCCGGTGGATGCGCCGGCGGCGGCGCCGGTGGAGCGGCCAGTGCACCGGCCGTCGGACCGGCGGGCGGATCGCCCCCCGCAGCGGCCGGCCGGCGGCGGGCTCGAGCACCCTGTCCCGGTCGCCGCCCGTGGCCGCGTCGCACGGCCGGCCTGCGTCGGCGGCGCGGATTCTCCGCTTGACAACCCCGCCGCTTCCTTTGCCTGATCAGCCTCGCGGCGCCGCATCCTGCAGGCCGCTCCGAGCGGGATATCGAAGCAAGAATGATCTGCGGCTGCAACGATGCCACGATCAGGCCCGACAGAGGCAGCGCCCGTCGTTGAAACCGGCCAGGCCTTGACCGGATCGCCCTCAGCTCCGATCGCTTCGGCGCTCGAGGCCGGGACAGACCGGCGCGCTGCCGGCACCCGTCTTCCTTGACATCTCCCCGACCTCGCGTCGACGGCATCCCCGGCAAGCGCCTGCACGTCATCACCTGGGGCTGCCAGATGAACGTCTACGACAGCGCGCGCATGGCCGACGTGCTGCGCCCGCTCGGCTACGCGCCCGCCGACGACGCGGCGTCGGCCGACATGGTGATCCTCAACACCTGCCACATACGCGACCGGGCAGCCGAGAAGCTGTTCTCCGAACTCGGCCGGCTGCGCCGCATCAAGCAGGCGCGCGCCCTGGCCGGCCAGGACACCATCCTCGCCGTCGCCGGCTGCGTCGCCCAGGCGGAGGGACGCGAGATCCTGGCCCGGGCGCCGTTCGTCGACATCGTGCTCGGGCCGCAGACCTACCACCGGCTGCCGGAGATGGTGGCGCGCGCGGCGCGCGCCGGCGGCGCCGTGATCGAGACCGACTTCCCGGTCGAGCAGAAGTTCGACTTCCTGCCGCCGGCGAGCGGCGCGCAGGTGCCGGGCGGCGTCACCGCCTTCCTCACCGTCCAGGAGGGCTGCGACAAGTTCTGCTCGTTCTGCGTCGTGCCCTACACCCGCGGCGCCGAGGCGAGCCGGCCGGCGGCCTCGGTGCTGGCCGAGGCGCGTCGCATGGTCGAGGGCGGCGTGCGCGAGATCACCCTGCTCGGGCAGAACGTGAACGGCTATCACGGCGAAGGCCCCGACGGGCGCGTCTGGGGGCTGGCGCGACTGCTGGAGTCGCTCTCCGGCCTGCCCGGGCTGCTGCGGCTGCGCTACACCACCTCGCACCCGCGCGACATGGACGCGACGCTGATCGAGGCGCACCGCGACCTGCCCAAGCTGATGCCGTTCCTGCACCTGCCGGTGCAGTCCGGGTCGGACCGCGTGCTCGCGGCGATGAACCGTGGCCACGACGCGGCCGGCTACCTCTCGCTGGTGTCGCGGCTGCGCGCGGCGCGGCCGGACCTGGCGCTGTCCTCGGACTTCATCGTCGGCCATCCCGGGGAGAGCGAGGCGGATTTCGAGGCGACGCTGGCCCTGGTGCGCGAGGTCGGCTTCGCGCAGGCCTTCTCGTTCAAGTACTCGCCGCGTCCCGGCACGCCGGCCGCCGGCGCCCCCGGCCAGGTCCCGGAGCCGATCAAGGACCAGCGGCTCGCCCGCCTGCAGGCGCTGATCCGGGCGCAGCAGGACGCCTACAACGCCGCCAGCGTCGGCTGCAGCATGCCGGTGCTGTTCACCGGGCGCGGCCGCAAGCCGGGGCAGATCGCCGGGCGCTCGCCGTTCCTGCAGGCCGTGCACGCGCCCGGCCCGGAGACCCTGATCGGCACCGAGGCCCCGGTGACGATCGAGGCCATGCTCACCAATTCCCTCACTGCAACCCTCTTACGGGAGAGAGCCTGCGCTTGAGCGACCTGTCGGCTGCGACGATCCCCCCCCTCGGACTGCCCGCCACGGCCCACGCGCCGGGCGCCGCGTCCGTCTCCTCCAACCCGCGCGCCGCCACGCTGCAGTTCAGCGACAACGCGCGCCTGGCGGTGCTGCTGGGCGACCATGACCGCCACCTGGTGCGGCTCGAGCAGGGGCTGGGCGTGCGCCTGTCCTGCCGCGGCAACCGGATCGCGATCGCCGGCGACCCCGGACGGGTGGCGCTGGCCCGCTCGGCGCTGACCGCGCTGTACCGCAGGGTCGAGGAGGGAGCGGCGATCGACTCCGCCGAGGTGGACGCGGCGATCCGCATGTCGGACCTGCACGGACAGGTGCTGGACGGCCGCCGCGAGGGCGGCGTCGCGGCGACTCCGCGCGGCACCGTGGTCTCGCTGGTCGACGACCCGCGGCTGCCGCTGGCCGACCTGCCGGCGATACGCACCAAGCGCGGCGCGATCGGACCGCGCTCGCCCGGACAGGCCGGCTACATGGACATGCTGGCCAGCCACGAGATGGTGTTCGGCATCGGCCCCGCCGGCACCGGCAAGACCTACCTGGCGGTGGCGCAGGCGGTGGCGATGCTGCTGGCCAACCGGGTCGACCGCATCGTGCTGTCGCGTCCGGCGGTGGAGGCCGGCGAGCGGCTCGGCTTCCTGCCCGGCGACCTCAAGGAGAAGATCGACCCCTACCTGCGGCCGCTCTACGACGCGCTGCACGACATGATGCCGGGCGAGCAGGTGATCCGGCGCATGGCCAGCGGCGAGATCGAGGTGGCGCCGCTCGCCTTCATGCGCGGCCGCACGCTCGCGCATGCGTTCGTGATCCTCGACGAGGCGCAGAACACCACGCCGGCACAGATGAAGATGTTCCTCACCCGCATGGGCTCGGGCACCCGCATGGCGATCAACGGCGACCTCAGCCAGATCGACCTGCCGGCCGGCATCGGCAGCGGCCTGCGCGAGGCGGTGGAGACGCTCGAGGGGCTGCCCGGCATCGGCATCACCCGCTTCGGCAGCCGCGACGTGGTGCGTCACCCGCTGGTGGCGCGCATCGTCGATGCGTATGATCAGCGTGCGGCGGCGGCGCGGGACTCCTCGCGGAGCGGCACGCGCCGGGAGCAGGATGGAACCTCCAAGTAGACCCTCCCCCGGGGGAGCCGGCCCGGGTCGGGACGAGGCCGCGGCGAGTGTCGCCGAGATCCTGGTAATCGACGCGCGCTGGCGTCGGCTGGTGCCGGATCTCGCGCGGCTGGTCGGTCGTGCCGCAGCCGCCGCCGGCGGCGCCGGCACCGTGGTGCTGGAGCGCGACCT
Source organism: uncultured Acetobacteraceae bacterium (assembly GCA_964245385.1). GTDB lineage: Bacteria > Pseudomonadota > Alphaproteobacteria > Acetobacterales > Acetobacteraceae > Lichenicoccus. The sequence goes on from CAXTNB010000135.1 coordinate 7,049, forward strand.
GCGGGTGCGGCGGCTCAATGCGCGCCACCGCGGCCGCAACCGCAGCACCAACGTGCTCACCTTCGAGAACCGCCGCGGGCCGCTCGGCGCCGCGCCCGGCGGCGACATCGTGCTGGCGCTGGAGACGGTGCGTCGCGAGGCGCGGGCGGCGGGGCGGCCGGCGGCGCACCACCTGGCGCACCTCGTGGTACACGGCGCGCTGCACCTG
>CAXTNB010000136.1:0-2175 GCA_964245385.1 uncultured Acetobacteraceae bacterium
GGGACGTCCCGGTCGGGCGGATCGCGCCCGAGCGCGTCGCGGTGACCACCGGTGCGTCTGGCGGCTTCCTGCTCGCCTTCCTGGCCGCCTTCGACGCCGGCGACCGCGTCGCGCTGGCGACCCCCTACTATCCGCCCTACGTGAACATCCTCAAGGCGCTCGGCATGGTGCCGCTGCCGCTGCCGACCGGACCGGAGAGCCGGTTCCAGCCCACCGTCGCCATGCTGGAGGCGATGGCGGAGGCGCCCGGCGGCCTGCCCGACGGGCTGATCTTGGCCTCGCCGTGCAACCCGGCCGGCACCACCCTGGACGGCGCGGCGCTCGCCGCCCTGGCACGATGGTGCGACGCGCACGGCGTCAGGCTGATCAGCGACGAGATCTATCACGGGCTGAACTGGGAAGCGCCGCCGGCCACCGCCGCGGCGTTCAGCGACAGCGCCATCGTCATCAACAGCTTCTCGAAGTACTGGAGCATGACCGGCTGGCGGGTCGGCTGGATGGTGCTGCCGCCGGACCTGCTGCGGCCGGCCGAGCGGCTGGGCCAGAACATGTTCATCAGCGCGCCGCACATCTCGCAGGTGGCGGCGGAGGCGGCGTTCGACTGCGACGCCGAGATCGAGGCCAACCTGCGGCGCTACCGTCGGGCGCGGGCGCACCTGCTGCGCGCGCTGCCCCAGGCCGGATTCGCGGCGCTGTCGCCGGCGCAGGGCGCGTTCTACCTCTACGCCGACGTCTCGTCGCGCAGCAGCGACAGCGTCGGCCTCGCCGCACGCATCCTGGACCAGACCGGGGTGGCGGTGACGCCGGGCGTGGACTTCGACGCGCGGCACGGGCATCGCTTCCTGCGCTTCTCCTATTGCGGCAGCGAGGCGGACATGCGCGAGGCGACCGAGCGGCTGGCACGCTTCGCCGGCTGAGCCCGCGCATCGTCCGGGACCGGATGCGGCGCCGCCGGATCGCCGCTCACGCGGGCGGGCGCGTCTCGGCGCTCCAGAAGAACGTCAGCTCGTGCCGGTTATGCGCGAGGTGCATCAGGCTGGCGCCGGGGATCGCGGCGAACTGGTCGGCGACGTCGTGGTCGGTCTCGCCCTGGAACTTGATCGTGCACAGGATGCGCGCGGCGCGTCCGGCCTCGATCCAGCGCCTGACCAGGGCGAGCAGCCGGGCGGGATAGGCGATGATGTCGCTGCACAGCCAATCCACCGGCGGCTCCCGGCGCGGGTCGAGGCCGAAGGCGCTCTCGCGCCGGTGCGTCACCAGCGGGTGCGCCGCCACCGAGGGCGCGAGCTCGGCCTTGTCGACCGCGACGACGCGGGCGCCGAGCTGCGCCAGCGCCCAGCTCCAGCCGCCGGGGGCGGCGCCGAGATCCAGGCAGACCTGGCCGGGCGCGGGTGCCGCGCCGAGCCGCGTGCAGGCCTCCCAGAGCTTGAGGTAGGCGCGCGACGGCGGCCCCAGGCGGTCCTCGACGAAGCGGCAGACGCCGCCGACGAACGGGCTGGTCTTGCTGGTGCTGAGCAGCCGCCGGTCCGGCGCCAGCGGCGCCCGCGGCGGGGCCTGCGGGAAACGCAGCGGCGCCGCCTTCACCGGCGGCAGCTTGGCCGCGATCAGCCGGCAGCGGCCGCGCTGGCCCTCGTCGAGCAGGCTCCAGTTGCGTTGCCTGTCGCGCAGCAGCCGTGCCGCCGCACCCACCGAGGCGCACTCGAGCAGCTCGGGGGCGGTCCACACGTCCAGCGCCCAGGCGCAGCCGCGCGGCGGGTCCGGCGACAGCGCCAGCGGGCCGTGCCAGCCGGACACCACGGTGCCGCGCCGCGCCAGCTCGCCGGCCAGCGCCGGCCGCGTCGCCGCGTCCGCCAGGTAGGCCGCGCGGATCGGCGGATCGCCGCTCACCCGCGCCGTCGCACGGGCCAGGCGGAGGCGGCGAGCAGCGCCCAGCCGAGCATCAGCAGGGTGCCCCCGACCGGGGCCACGCGACCGAGATGCGGGCCGCCGAAGGCGGGCGGCACGACGCCGGCGCAGAAGCAGGCGGTGCCGAGCAGCAGGCAGGCCGACGAGAGCTCGACCAGGCGGGGCCGGCCGCTGTCGCGCAGCCACAGTGCCGCCGCCAGCAGCGCCGGCGCGTGCCAGCCCAGGATCTGCACCGCGCTGCGCAGCGACTCGCGGCCGCCGGGCACCAGC
>CAXTNB010000136.1:2185-7119 GCA_964245385.1 uncultured Acetobacteraceae bacterium
GCGGCGGCCGCGACCGCGAGCAGCCCGATCAGGGCACCGCAGGCGAACCAGGCGCCGGCTGCGGTCGAGGCCGAGGATGTCCGCATGGCGCCGGTCGATCCTAGCTGAGCGGATGAAGATGGGTATAGTCGCGACATGGCGCACGGTGACCTGTTTGGCGAGATCGAGCCGTACGCGACCGGCTACCTGCCGGTCGAGGGTGGCCACTCGATCTACTGGGAACAGGTCGGCAATCCGCAGGGACGGCCGGTGCTGTTCCTGCACGGCGGCCCGGGAGCGGGGGCCGGGGCGGTGCACCGGCGCTTCTTCGATCCGTCGTACTGGCGGGTGGTGGTGTTCGACCAGCGCGGCGCCGGACGCTCGCGCCCGCAGGGCAGCATCGCCGGCAACACGACGCCGCTGCTGATCGACGACATCGAGGCGCTGCGGCTGGCGCTCGGCATCGAGAGCTGGCTGCTGTTCGGCGGCTCCTGGGGCTCCACGCTGAGCCTGTGCTACGCGCAGGCGCATGCCGAGCGGGTGGCGGGGCTGGTGCTGCGCGGCGTGTTCCTGGGACGGCCGGAGGAGCTGCACTGGTTCCTCTACGGCCTGGCGCAGATCTTCCCCGACGCCCACGCCGCCTTCGCCGGTCATCTGCCGGAGGCCGAGCGCGAAGACCTGCTGGGCGGCGACCTGTCGCGGCTGACCAACCCCGATCCCGCCATCCACCTGCCGGCCTCGCGCGCCTGGTCGACCTACGAGGGCACCTGCTCCACCCTGCTGCCGACGCCCGCCACCGTCGCCGGCTTCTCGCGCGATCGCGCCAGCCTCGGCCTGGCGCGGATCGAGGCGCACTACTTCGCCAACCGGCTGTTCCTGCCGGCCGAGGGGCTGCTGTCGCGGATGGACCGGATCGCGCACCTGCGCGCCGAGATCGTCCAGGGCCGCTACGACATGATCTGCCCGGCGCGCAGCGCCTTCCAGCTGGCCCGCCGCTGGCCGGGCGCCCGGCTGAGCATCATCCCCGATGCCGGTCACTCGGCACTCGAGCCCGGCGTGAGGCGGGCGCTGATCGCCGCGGTGGAGGCGTTCCGCATCGACCGCTGAGGGGCCGGGGAGACGAGATAAATTGTCGAAGCTGATCCGCCGCCGTGAACATACCGCGCGGTGCAACGTTGCAACGCGGTTGTCGACCCGCTTCAAGGCCCACCACTTCCTCAAGGCCCACCACTTCCTCAAGGATCTCCGCCGATGAACCGTCTTACACGCTGGGGCCTCGTCCTGGCGCTCGCACCGCTCGCCGCCTGCGCCTCCAATCCGCCGCCCGCACCGCCTGCCGCGCCGCCGGCGCCGCCGCCGCTGGCCAGCAACGACGCCAGCTTCGTGCAGGTAGCCGCCCAGGGCGGCATGGCGGAGGTGCAGATGGGACAGCTCGCCGACCAGACCTCGAAGAACAGGAAGGTCAAGATGTTCGCCGAGCAGATGGTCAAGGACCACACGCCGGCCAACGAGCAGCTCAAGCAGCTCGCCACCGCCAAGGGTGCGACCCTGCCGACCGGCCTGAGCGACGAGCAGAACCAGACCCTGACCATGCTGCAGGGCGAGAAGGGCCGCAAGTTCGACCACGACTACGTGACGGCGCAGGTGCAGGGTCACAGCGACATGCTCAGCGCGTTCCAGACCGAGGCCGCGTCCGGTACCGATCCGGACCTGAAGAGCTTCGCCGCCCAGACCGTGCCGACGATCCAGCAGCACCTGACCGAGGCGCAGAAGCTGGCCGCGGCACCGATGCATCACAAGATGATGCATCATCACCAGACCAGCGCGTCCTAGCGTCACGAAGCGGACCTTCCCCGCGAGGCAGCGGCCTGCCCGTCCGCGAAGTTCGCGCGCGGATCCCGGCGGCGGGACACCGGCTCCGGAGGCCGCACCTCCGCCGTCCCGCCGTGCCGGGACGGCGGTTTCGCTTCGCGGCGGAGGTGCTCGCAGGCATTCTGCCGCGCCCACAGGAGGGAGGCGTCATGTTCATCGCCATGAACCGGTTCCGCGTCGCGCGCGGTGCCGAGACCGAGTTCGAGCAGGTCTGGCTGTCGCGCGACGTGCACCTGCGCACGGTCGCCGGCTTCGAGGCTTTCCACCTGCTGCGCGGCCCCGAGCACGAGGACTACGTGCTTTACGCCTCGCACACGATCTGGCGCTCGATCGAGGACTTCGAGGCCTGGACGCGCTCGGACGCGTTCCGCGAATCCCATCGCGGCGCCGGCCAGCGCTCCGGCCCCTCGCTCTACCTGGGTCCGCCGCAGTTCGAGGGCTTCTCGGTGCTGCAGACCGTCGGTCCCGACGAGAGCATCCGGTGAGCATACGCATCGACCGCGTCGTCACCCGCGGCGGCGACCTCGGCCTCACCAGCCTCGGCGACGGCACCCGCGTCAGCAAGGACGCGGCCCGGGTCGAGGCGTACGGCGCCGTCGACGAGGCCAACGCCTCGCTCGGCGTGCTGCGCGCGGCGATGCCGGCGGGCAGCGCCTCCGAGCGCTTCCTGCGCCGGGTGCAGAGCATGCTGTTCGACGTCGGCGCCGACCTCTGCGTGCCGGGCAGCGCCGGCGCCAAGCTGCGCCTGGGCGACGCGCCGGTCGAGGCGGTGGAGGCCGAGATCGCGCTGCTGCTGCAGCGCCAGGCGCCGCTCGACAGCTTCGTGCTGCCGGCGGGAAGCCCGGCCGCGTCGCAGGCCCACGTCGCGCGCACGGTCGTGCGCCGCGCCGAGCGACGCGTGGTCACGCTCGCCTCCAGCGAGCCGGTGACGCCGGCGGTGATCCAGCTGCTCAACCGCCTGTCCGACTACCTGTTCGTGCTCAGCCGGCACCTCAACGACGACGGGCGCGCGGACGTGCTGTGGGTGCGCGGCGGATCGGCGGAGGGCTGATCCGGGTTCACGCCTCGTCCGACCGCTCGCCGGTGAGGGTTTCGCGCACTGCGACGATCTCGCCGATCACGATGATCGCCGGCGTCGGCAGCGGCTCGGCCCGCAGCAGGGCGGCGAGCGTGCCCAGGGTCGCGGTCCGCACCTGCTGCGCCTCGCTCGCCGCCTGCGAGATCGCCGCGGCTGGGGTAGCCACCGGCAGGCCACCCTCGATCAGCCGCCTGGTGATCTCGCCCAGCGTGCGCACCGCCATGTAGAGCACGATCGGCTGGCCGAGCCGGGCCAGCGCCTCCCAGTCCAGCGAGGCGATGGCGTCCGGCTCTCCCTCGGCGCTGTGGCCGGTGGCGAGCACGATCGCCTGGTTGACGCCGCGCACGGTGGCCGGGATGCCCGCCGCGGCCAGGCCGCTCAGCCCCGAGGTCAGGCCGGGTATCACCCGGAACGGGATCCCGGCCTGGACCAGCGCCAGCACCTCCTCGGCGCCGCGGCCGAACACGTAGGGATCGCCGCCCTTCAGCCGCAGCACGCGCTTGTCCTGGCGTGCCAGCGCGACCAGCCGGGCGGTGATGTCGGCCTGGTGTATCGAGGGGCGGCCGCCGCGCTTGCCGGCGAACTCGCGCACCGCCCCCGGTGCTGCCAGCTCGAGCACGCCGGGATCGACCAGCGCGTCGTAGACGATCACGTCGGCCTGGATCAGGCCGCACAGCGCGTGCAGCGTCAGGTGGCCGCGGTCGCCCGGCCCGGCGCCGGCGAGCCAGACATGGCCCGGGCGCATGACCGGGCAGGTCCTGCCGAGCAGCAGCCCGACCGCGGCGCCGAACGGCGAGTCGGGCGCGGCGGCGGGCGGTCGCCCGGGATCGGGAGTGGTCATGGCCGGGGCGTGCTCGGGCGCGCCGCGGGAGCGGCGTGGTCTGGGACAGGGTGGTGGCGGATCTGCTGCATTGCAACTTATCTGGCGCGCCGGGGCGGCGGATGCGCGGTTTGCCCTGGAACGGGGCGGGTAGCCGGCATAGATCACGCGTGCCGCGGCCCGCACGCCGCCGATGGGAGAAGTGCAGCCTATGTCCGACCCGGTGACGAACCATGCCCGAAGCCTGCAGGCGCACGGGAACCGCGCGCCCGACGGGATGGGGCTCGGCCACGGGGAGAGCCGCCTGATCACGCCGCCGAGCCGGAGCTATCCGCATCTCAGCCAGGAGCGCGTGCTGAGCGTGCATCACTGGACCGAGCGGCTGTTCTCCTTCACCTGCACGCGCGACGTCAGCCTGCGCTTCGAGAACGGCCAGTTCGCCATGATCGGCCTCGAGGTCGGCGGCAAGCCGCTGCTGCGCGCCTACAGCATGGCCAGCGCCAACTACGAGGATCACCTCGAGTTCCTCAGCATAAAGGTGGCGGAGGGTCCGCTGACCTCGCTGCTGGCGCACCTCGAGGTCGGCGACAGCGTGCTGATCGGACGCAAGCCGACCGGCACGCTGCTGCTGGACAACCTGCGTGCGGGCCGCAACCTCTACCTGCTGGCGACCGGAACCGGCCTCGCCCCGTTCATGAGCCTGATCAAGGACCCGGTGGTCTATGACCGGTTCGAGCGGGTGATCCTGACCCACACCGTGCGACTCGTCGGCGAGCTCGCCTACGTCAACCACATCCGGCACGAACTGCCGCGGCACGAGTTCCTGGGCGAGGAGATCGCCGCCAAGCTGAGCTACTACCCGAGCGTGACCCGCGAGGAGTTCATGACCCGCGGCAGGATCACCAGCCTGATCGAGAGCGGCAAGATCTTCGCCGACCTGTCGCTGCCGCCGCTGGATGCGGCGCTCGACCGGGTGATGATCTGCGGCAGCAACGAGATGCTCGCCGACACCGAGCGGCTGCTGCTCGCGCGCGACTTCGACGAGGGCAACAATGCGAACCCGGGCAGCTACGTGGTCGAGAAGGCGTTCGTGGAGCGCTGAGGCGTCGGCTCGGCGGCGCCGGCCGCGCCGGCGCTGACCCCCCAGTTGGAACGGGGGGGGTTGGGCGGCGGCGCGGGCGGCGG
>CAXTNB010000137.1:0-7116 GCA_964245385.1 uncultured Acetobacteraceae bacterium
CCGTGACCCACCGGGCCCCAAGCCCCCGGACCCGATTGCCAAGACGACCGGATTTCGAAGGCTCCGCCTTCGATGGGGTCCAAGGGGCAAAGCCCCTTGCCCCGCTTTCGCCGTCCACCCGCTGTTCCGCATCCTGCTAAATCCGAATTTACTTCCATGACGCCGCCACCGGCTGCATCCCCAGGCGGATGAACGCCCCCGCGCCGTCCGCCTCGCCCACGCTCCAGCCGCGCGTGCTGCTGATCGAGGACGACGCCGAGCTCGCCCGGGAGGTGGCGGAAGAGCTCGCCGCGCGCGGCTTCTCGGTCGCGCTGGAACCCTCCGGCCCGGCCGGCCTCGCCCGCGCCGGCGGCGGCGGCTTCGACGTGCTGGTGGTCGACCGGCTGCTGCCCGGCCTGGACGGGCTCGCGCTGATCGCGCAGCTGCGCGCCGCCGGCGTCCGCGTGCCGGTGCTGGTGCTGAGCGCGCTGTCGGCCGTCGACGACCGGGTCACCGGCCTGAAGGCGGGCGGCGACGACTACCTGACCAAGCCGTTCGCGATGGAGGAGCTGGCGGCGCGGCTGGAGGCGCTGCTGCGCCGGCCGATCGAGACCCGCGAGAGCGTGCTGCGGGTCGGGCCGATCGTGATGGACCTGATCGACCGCAGCGTGCGCCGCGACGGCCGCGAGATCGAGCTGCTGCCGCGCGAGTTCCGCCTGCTCGAGTACCTGCTGCGCCGACCCGACCGGCTGCTGACCCGCGACATGCTGCTCGAGGATGTCTGGCGCTACCGCTTCATCCCGCAGACCAACCTGGTCGACGTGCATATCGGCAAGCTGCGTCGCAAGGTGGACGCGCCCGACGAGGTGCCGCTGATCCACAGCATACGCGGCGCCGGCTTCATGCTGCGCCTCCCCGGACCCGCGGCCTGACGTGCTGCACCGGCCCCAGCTGCCGCTGCTGCGCACCGCGACCTTCCGCCTCACCCTGGGTGCCGCCGCCTTCATGGCGGTGGCGCTGCTGCTGCAGTCCGCACTGATCTTCTGGCAGGCCAGCAGCTACGAGATCGCCCGCGCCGACCTGCTGCTGCAGCGCGAGGCGGCGCTGCTGGCGGCGCGGCCGCAACCCGCCCTCGACCGGCAGCTGCGCATGCGCGCGTCGGACGACCTGCACCTGCTGCTCCCCGCCGCCGGCCTGTTCGACGCCGGGCTGCGCGTGCGCAGCGGCAACCTCGCCGCCTGGCCCGCGGGGCTCACCCTGGATCGGCGCGTGCACCAGCTGGTGGTGCATCCCACCGACCAGGGTCCGCGGCTGGTGCGCGCCGAGGCGCTGCGGCTGCCGAGCGGCGACATCCTGGTGCTGGCGCGCGGCCTGCGCGACCTCGAGGAGCTGCGCCGGATCGTCTGGAGCGCGCTGATGCTGTGCGCGGTGCCCTCGATCCTGCTCGCCGTGCTCGGCGGCGTCTGGCTGAGCAACCGTGCCCTGCTGCGCGTCGGCATCATGCACCAGGCGATCGAGCGCATCATGGGCGGCGACCTGCATGAGCGGCTGCCGGCGCGCGCCCCGGAGGGCGACGATCTCGACCGGCTCGCCGGCAGCGTCAACCGCATGCTCGGCCGGCTCGAGCACCTGCTCGACGAGATCAAGGGCGTGGGCGACGACATCGCGCACGACCTGCGCACCCCGCTGGCCCGGGTGCGAACCCGCCTCGACCGCGCCCGCGCCGCACCCGACGCCGAGCTGCTGCGCGGCTGCATCGACCACGCCATCGCCGATCTCGACCAGTGCTTCGCGATCATCACCGCCCTGCTGCGCATCACCGAGATCGAGAACGGCCGCAGGCGGGCGGCCTTCGGCGGCGTGGCGCTGCACGAGATCGCCGCCGACATCGTCGATCTCTACGAGCCGATCGCCGAGTCGCGGCAGAGCGTGCTGGCGATCGTTGCCGCCGACCGCGCCGAGGTGTACGGCGACCGCGACCTGCTGATCGAGCTGGCCGCCAACCTGATCGACAACGCGATCAAGTTCACCCCGCCCGGCGGGCGGATCGAGCTCTGCCTGCGCCGCGAGGCGGCGCGCACCGGGCTGCGGGTCGCCGACACCGGACCCGGGATCCCGCCGGGCGAGCGCGGGGCGGTGCTGGGCCGCTTCTACCGCTCCGACAAGAGCCGCCACGTCGAGGGCAGCGGCCTCGGGCTCAGCCTGGTCAGCGCGATCGCGCGCCTGCACGACGCGACGCTGACGATCAGCGACGCGCGGCCGGACCGCGCGCCGCCGGGCTGCGCCGTCGAGCTGTCGTTCCCCGCGCAGGGGGCGCACGCCGCTTAAAATCGATTTTCATTGGCGCGGCGCTTCGCCGCCGCTACCTCCGGCACTCCGCGAGAGGAAGATGTCGTGAGACAGGTTGGGGCCGCGATGCAGGTTGGGCCGTGAACGCGATCGTGCTGGTGGCGCTGCGCCGGCCGCTGACCTTCGTCGTGATGAGCATCCTGATCGTGCTGTTCGGCACGATGGCGGTGCTGCGCACGGCGACCGACATCTTCCCCAACATACGCATCCCGGTCGTCGCCGTGGTCTGGACCTACACCGGCCTCAGCCCGCAGGACATGTCGGGCCGGGTGATCTACTATTACGAGCGCGCCCTGACCGCGACGGTCGAGAACATCGAGCACATCGAGAGCCAGTCGCTGTACGGCCGCGGCATCGTCAAGATCTTCTTCCTGCCCGGCACCGACGTCGCCGCCGCACAGGCGCAGATCACCTCGATCTCGCAGACCGTGCTCAAGCAGATGCCGGCCGGCATCACCCCGCCGCAGGTGCTCTCGTACAACGCCTCCTCGGTGCCGGTGCTGGACCTGCAGGTGTCGGCCAGCGGCATGACAGCGGCGGAGGTCTACGACATGGCGTCGAACCTGATCCGTCCGGCGCTGGTGGCGGTGCCGGGTGCGGCGATCCCCTCGCCGTACGGCGGCGCGTCGCTGAACGTGGAGGTCGACCTCGACCAGGAGAAGCTGCTGGCGCACGGCCTGTCGGCGACCGATGTCGGCCGCGCCCTGGCCACCGAGAACGTCGTGCTGCCGGCCGGCGACCAGAAGATCGGCGCCATCGACTACATGGTCGAGACCAACGCCAGCCCGATCCAGCTGCAGACCTTCAACAACCTGCCGATCAAGACCGTCGGCGGCGCCACCATCTACCTGCGCGACGTCGCCCACGTGTATCGCGGCGCGCCGCCGCAGCAGAACGCGGTGCTGGTGCAGGGCAAGCAGGCGGTGCTGATCCAGATCCTGAAGAGCGGCAACGCCTCGACGCTGGCCGTGGTGGCGGGCGTCAAGCGGGCGCTGCCCGGGATCCTGCGCACGCTGCCGGCCGGGGTGTCGATCACGCCGCTCGACGACGCGTCGGCCTTCGTGCGCGACTCCGTCGACGAGGTGGTGCAGGAGATGGTCATCGCCGCCTGCCTCACCGGCCTGACCGTGCTGCTGTTCCTGGGCAGCTGGCGCTCGACCCTGATCGTCGCGACGTCGATCCCGCTGGCGATCCTGTCCTCGGTGCTGATGCTGTCCTGGCTCGGCCAGACCATCAACGTCATGACCCTGGGCGGCCTGGCCCTCGCCGTCGGCATCCTGGTCGACGACGCCACCGTCATGATCGAGAACATCGACAGCCACCTCGAACAGGGAGCCGAACTCGAGCCCGGCATCATCGAGGCGGCGAACCAGATCGTGGTGCCGACCTTCGTCGCCACGCTGTGCATCTGCATCGTCTGGCTGCCGCTGTTCCAGCTCTCCGGCATCGCCGGCTACCTGTTCCTGCCGCTGGCCGAGGCGATCATCTTCGCCATGATCGCCTCCTTCATCCTGTCGCGGACGCTGGCGCCGACGATGGCGGCCTACTTGCTGCGCGGCCAGGTCGAGCAGCATCGGCGCGAGCGCGACGGCCACGGACCCGCCGCCGACCCGGGCGTCTTCACCAGGTTCCAGCGCGGCTTCGAGCGACGCTTCACCGCCTTCCGCGGCCGCTACCGGGTGCTCCTGGCGGACATCGTGGCGCGACGCGGCCGCTGCATCGTGCTGTTCGGCGCCGCGTCGCTGGCCTCGCTCGGCCTGATCGGCTCCCTCGGCCGGGACTTCTTTCCCTCGATCAAGTCGGGCGAGATCGACATGCACATGCGCGCCCCGGTGGGCACCCGGCTGGAGGAGGCGGCCAAGATCGCCGTCCTGGTGGAGGGCTCGATCCGGCGCATCCTGCCCGGCCGGGTGGCCGACATGGTGGATAATTGCGGCCTGCCCGCCAGCGGCATCAACGAAGCCTACAACTCGACCGGCACCATCGGTCCGCAGGACTGCGACATCACCATCAGCCTGAACGACGACGCCTCGCCGGTCGACGCGTACCGCTTCAGCCTGCGGCGCGCCCTGCCGCACCTGTATCCCGGCACCGTGTTCACCTTCCTGCCCGGCGACATCACCGCGAAGATCCTCAATTTCGGCCTGCCGGCGCCGATCGACGTGCAGATCTCCGGACGCAGCCAGGGCGCCAACCTGGACTACGCCCAGACCGTCGCGGCACGGCTGCGGCGCATCCCGGGCATCGCCGACGTCAACATCCAGCAGGCGCTGAACGAGCCGACGCTGCGGGTCGCGGCCTCGCGCTCGTTCGCGCTCGGCATCGGCCTCACCGAGGCGGACATCGCGGGCAACGCGCTGTCGACCCTGTCGGGCAGCGGCCAGACCGCGCCGACCTACTGGCTCGACACCTCGAGCGGCGTGTCGCACCTGGTCAACCTGCAGACGCCGCAGAGCCAGCTCACCTCGATGAACGCGCTGGAGACGGTGCCGATCGACCGCGGCGACGGCAATCCCGGCGGCCTCGGCACCCAGCTGCTCGGCGGGCTGAGCCGGATCAGCCAGACCGGCACGCCGCTGCTGGCCTCGCACTACAGCATCCTGCCGGTGATCGACATCTATGCCAGCGCCCAGGGGCTGGATCTCGGCGCGGTCAACGATGCGGTGACCCGTATCGTCACCGGCATGGCCGGCACGGTGCCGCACGGCGCCTCGGTGCATCTGCGCGGCCAGGCGGAGACCATGGGCACCGCCTACACCCAGCTGCTCGAGGGCCTGGCACTGGCGATCCTGCTGGTCTACCTGGTGATCGTCGTCAACTTCCAGTCCTGGCTCGACCCGTTCATCATCATCACGGCACTGCCCGCCGCACTTGCCGGGATCGTCTGGAGCCTGTTCCTGACCCACACCACCCTGTCGGTGCCGGCACTCACCGGCGCCATCATGTGCATGGGCACCGCCACGGCGAACTCGATCCTGGTGGTGTCGTTCGCGCGCGAGCGACTGGCCGCGCACGGCGACGCGGTCGCCGCCGCGGTGGAGGCCGGCTTCGGCCGCATCCGGCCGGTGCTGATGACGGCGCTGGCGATGATGATCGGCATGCTGCCGATGTCGTTCAGCAACACGCAGAACGCGCCGCTGGGCCGCGCGGTGATCGGCGGGCTGCTGGCGGCGACCTTCGCCACCCTGCTGTTCGTGCCCTGCGTGTTCGCGCTGCTGCATCATCGCCGCGGGGAGCGGGCCGCGTGACTGCCGTCCGGCAGCGCCCGCCCCGGGGCACGCTGCGCGGCCGGCTGACCATGGCGGCCTGCGTCCTGGCGGTGGCCGGACTGGTCGCGTGGGGGATCATCGGGCGTCGTCACCATCTCGCCGAGCTGCGCGCGGTCGCCGACGAGGAGTCGGTGCCGCAGGTGCAGCTGATCGCGCCGGGCCGCGGACCCGCGACGCACACGCTCGATCTTCCGGGCAACATCAACGCCTGGTACTCGGCACCGATCTACGCCCAGGTCGCCGGCTACGTGCGGATGTGGTACAAGGACTACGGCGCGCCGGTGCGTGCCGGCACGCTGCTCGCCAGCATCGACGCGCCCGGCCTCGACGAACAGTTCGAGACCGCGAAGGCCGGCCTCGCCGTCGCCCAGACCCGCTACAAGCTCGCCGCGGTGACCGCCAGACGCTGGCAGGCGCTGGCCGGCACCCAGGCGGTATCGCAGCAGGAAGTCGACGTGCAGGCGGCCAACGCCGCGGCGGAGCAGGCGCAGGTGCAGGCGGCGCAGCATCAGGTGGCGCGCTACCAGGTGCTGGAGCAGTTCAAGAACATCGTGGCGCCGTTCGACGGCGTCGTGACCTCGCGCAACACCGACATCGGCAACTACGTCAACGGCGCCGGCGGCGACCTCAACGCGCGCGGCGGCGCGACCGAGCTGTTCAGCGTCGCCGACATCCACAGGATGCGGGTGTTCGTGTCGGTGCCGCAGGACTATGCCGGCATGCTCAGGCCGGGCCTGACCGCGACCCTGACGCTGCCGCAATATCCGGGACGCAGCTTCCGCGCCGCGTTCGAGACCACGGCGAACGCGTTCAATCCGACCTCGCGCACCGTGGTGACCGAGCTCACCGTCGACAACCCGGACCACTCGATCTGGCCCGGCACCTACACCGACGTGCACTTCGTCACGCCCGCGGATCCCGACGTGCTGATCGTGCCGGAGCAGGCGCTGCTGTTCCGTGCCCAGGGGATGCAGGTGGCGCTGGTGCGTGCCGACGGCACCGTGCACCTGCAGGACGTCAAGCTCGGCCTCAACCTGGGGCAGAGCGTGCAGGTGCTCGCCGGGCTGAAGCCGGACGACCGGCTGATCAACGATCCCTCCGCCGGCCTGCTCGAAGGCGAGAAGGTCGAGGTGGTCCCGGGAGCGCCCGGCATCGCCGCCTCGCCGCAGTTCAAGGCCACGGTGCCCGCGCCGAAGCACGAGACGGCCGCCCAGAGTGCGAGGATCGAGGCGGCGCGGGCCGGCACCAGCGAATGACGCGCGGCCGGGCGCGGGTGGGCCGGAAGGCCTGCCTGTGCGCCGTCGCGCTGCTGTCCGGCTGCGACCTCGCACCTCCCTATCGGCCGCCGTCGCCGATCCTGCCGGCGCAGTACCAGGCGTCCCGGCCTTTCGTGGTGGCGCGGCCGCAGGACCAGTTCGGGCGCGGGCGCTGGTGGCGCATGTTCGGCGACGCGGTGCTCGACCGGCTGGAAGAGCAGCTCGACGCGGACAATCCCGACCTGCAGGCGGCGCAGGAAGCG
>CAXTNB010000138.1:0-7086 GCA_964245385.1 uncultured Acetobacteraceae bacterium
GCGTGCTGCCGGTGCCGCTGTCGCGAACCAGCTGGCGCAGCGTCTTGGCGCTCGGCGGCTGGCCGCCGCCGGTCTGGCAGAACTTGTCCAAGGCACCCTGCTCGGCGTTGGTGGTGAGCGGCGGCAGCGGGCGGTCGAGGTCGTAGCCGGAGAAGTCGATGTCCACGAACGAGCCGAACAGCGCGAGGGTGCGCTCGGTGAAACCCGGCGAGGCGAGCACGCGCTCGTACTGGTCGCGCGCCTCCTGCATGGTGTCGGCGACCACCGGGGCGATCAGGAACAGCACCTTGATGCCGTCGGGGTCGCGGCCCTGGCGTTGCGCGTGGCCGCGCACGTCTTCGCGGTAGCGCTTCATGCCCTCGATGCCGTTGGTGGTGGCGATGATCGAGTCCGCGTGCCTGGCGGCGAACTCGCGCCCGCGCGGCGAGCCGCCGGCCTGTATGTAGGCGGGACGGCCCTGCGGGCAGCGCACCGTGTTCAGCGGCCCCCGCGAGCGGAAATACTCGCCCTCGAAATTCACCGCGCGCACCCGGCCGGCATCGACGTAGGTGTCGGTGGCGTGGTCGCGCACCACCGCGTCCGCATCCCACGATTCGAAAAGCCTGGTGACCAGCTCGACGTACTCGTCGGCCATGTCGTAGCGCAGCGCCCGCGGCGGCATCGCGGCCTTGCCGAAGTTGCGCGCCGCCGCGTCCTCGGTGCTGGTGACGATGTTCCAGCCGAAGCGGCCGCGCGACAGGTGGTCGAGCGTCGAGGCGAGGCGGGCCAGCATGAAGGGCGGGTAGGCCATGGTGGACAGCGTGATCACGATGCCGAGGCGGCTGGTGACCGAGCCGAGGATGGCGGCGAGTGGTGCCGGATCGTGCTTGGGCGCCATGATGCCGTGCTTGAGGTAGGTGGCGCTGCTGCCGCCGTGGATGGCAGGCACGCTGAGCGTGTCCTCGATCAGCATGTAGTCGAAGCAGGCGCGCTCCATCGCGCGGGCGAGGTCGCCGTGCAGCTCCCCGGTCCATGGCGCGGGTGCCGCGCCGAGCGGGTCGTTCCAGGCGTTCTGCCCGAAATAGGTGAACCAGCCGAGGTGGAAGCGGCGATCGGACATGGTGTCTCCCGGATGGCGTGGCGGCGATGGAGGACAGGCGAGCAAGAATCGTGCGAGCGCTGCCGGCGGTGTCAGGCACGAGTCTTGCAGGGCAAATTGGCTCGACCCGACGGCCGCAGCAGGAGCACCCGATCATGAGCGAGGCCAAGCGCCGGATCTGCCTCGCCGTGCTGCTGCATGGCGGCCGCTTCTCCTGGAAGTACCCCGACGCGCGCGCCGAGGGCGACCACGACATCGAGATGTACAAGGATCTCGCCCGCACCGCCGAGCGCGGCCGGTTCGACATCATCTTCATGGCCGACGGCTACTCGATCAAGGATGACGGGCTCGGGCCCGAGGCGCTGCGCTCGATGAGCACGGTGGTGCATTTCGACCCGCTCACCCTGCTCGCCGTGCTGTCGACCGTGACCAGCCGGATCGGCCTCGTCTGCACCGGCTCGACCAGCTACAACGAGCCGTACGACTTCGCCCGTCGCATGGCGACGCTCGACCACATCAGCGGCGGCCGCGCCGGCTGGAACGTGATCACCTCGCAGATGACCAGCGAGGCGCTGAACTACGGCCACGACGGCCCGCTCTCCACCGAGGACCGCTACGCCCGCGCGCGCGAGTTCCTCGACGTCACCCTCAAGCTCTGGGACAGCTGGGACGACGACGCCTTCCCGCGCGACAAGGCGAGCGGCACCTACCTGCACCCCGAGCGGATGCACGTGCTCGACCATCGCGGCCGCTTCTTCAAGGTGCGCGGCCCGCTGAACGTCGCCCGCATGCCGCAGGGCTACCCGCTGATCTGCCAGGCCGGCGAATCCGAGGAGGGGCGCGAGTTCGCGGCGCGATCCGCCGACATGATGTACGGCAAGGCGGTGACGCTCGAGCACGGGCAGGAATTCTACGCCTCGATGAAGGGCAGGCTCGCCAGGCACGGCCGCGCGCCAGACTCGCTGAAGATCATGCCCGGGCTGTGCTGCGTGGTCGGCCGCACCCGCGAGGAGGCGCAGGAGAAGTTCGACCGGGTGCAGCGCACGATCAGCGCGGTGGAGGCGCGCGCGTTCGCGGTGCAGTTCATGGGACCGGCGTTCGACCTCGCGGGCGACCCGACGGCGCCGCTGCCGGCCTCCGACGAGCTCGACGCCATCGCCCGTCGCAAGCGCATCGGCATCGTCCGCGACGGGCAGCGGCTGTCGCTGGTGGAGCTCGGCCGCTGGATCGCCGCCTGCATGGGCCACCTGACCATGATCGGCACGCCCGGCGAGATCGCCGATCAGATGGAGCGCTTCATCGACGAGGGCGGCTCGGACGGCTTTGCGCTGATGCCGCACTACCTGCCCGGCAACCTGGACGACTTCGTCGAGCTGGTGATCCCCGAGCTGCAGCGGCGCGGCCGATGCCGCACGGAATACGAGGGCGCCACGCTGCGCGAGACTCTCGGCCTGCCGCGGCCGCCCAGCCGCTACGCGACGCCCCGATCCGACACGCCGTCGGACGCCGTGCCCGACATCGTGCCGGTGCTCGACCTCGCCACCCTCCCTCCGGCGGCCCTGGTGGCGGCGCTGCAGGGCTGCTCCTGCGTCCTGCTCACCGGCCACGGGGTGCCGCCGCCGCTGACCGAGGCCGTGCACGCCTCGGCGCGCGCCTTCTTCGCCCTGCCGGAGGCGGAGAAGCAGCAGGTCGCCTGGTCCGGACGCGGCGCCTGGCAGGGCTGGCAGCGCATGGCCGAGGCGTCCGGGCCCGGCGACGCCGCCGACCTGGTCGAGCGCTACGAGCTGCGCCTCGCCCAGCGCACGGCCTCCGACGCGCCGGTCGACCTCGCCGACGAGGCGGGGCTCGCGCGATGGGGCGAAAGCTTCGCGCTGTGGCCGTCGCGGCCGGCGGATTTCCGCGGCCTCTGGACCCGCTACTACGCGGCGATGCACGGGCTCTCGGCGCGGCTGCTGCGGCTGCTGGCCGACGGGCTGGAGATCGACGCGGCGTCGCTCGACGCCTGGACCGTGCGGCAATGGTCGAACCTGGTGGTCAACCACTACCCGCCGCTGCACGCGCCGCCGGCACCCGGCCGGGTGCGCAGCAGGCCGCACACCGACATCGGCGGGCTGACCATCCTGTGGTCGGACGACCGCAGCGGCGGGCTGGAGGCACGCATCGGCGGCGGCTGGGTCCCGGTGCAGATCCCGCCGGGCGCGCTGCTGGTGCAGGCCGGCGAACTGCTGACGCGCTGGAGCGGCGGACGCCTCCAGTCGAACATCCACCGCGTGGTCAATCCGGCCGCCGGCAGCGAGGCCGCACGGCGCGGCCGCTTCTCGGTGGTGTATTTCCACCATCCAGACATGGAGACGACGATCCGCGACGAGAGCGGGCGCACGCTGGTGGCGGCCGAGCACGTGCGCCGCCGCCAGCGCCTGGACACGCCGCTCCTGGAGACCGCGCTCGATGCCTGACCGCAGGCGCGTCCTCGGCGCCGGACTGGCCGGACTGGCAGCACTCGCCGCCCCCGCGATCCTGCGCCGTCCGGCGCGCGCCGCCGACCTCGGCACGCTGGCGCTGCGGCTGTGCTGGATCGACAACGCGCAGTTCGCCGGCGAGTACTACGCCGACAGCCGCGGCTACTACCGCGACGCCGGCTTCTCCGGGGTGCAGCTGCTCAGCGGCGGCCCCAGCGCGCCGCCCGCCGAGACCGACCTCGTGCAGGAGAAGTGCCTGATCGGCATCTCCGCGATCGACCTGACCGCGGCCGCGGTCGGCCAGGGGGCGGCGCTGCGCACCATCGGCGGGCTGTACCAGAAGAGCGCGTTCTGCCTGGTGTCGCTGGCGAGCCGGCCGATCCCGGAGCCGCGGGCGATGATCGGCCGGCGCATCGGCGTGCAGGCGGGCAACCAGGTCGTGTTCTCGACCTTCCTGCAGCTCAACGGCATCGATCCGGGCGCGGTACACACCGTGCCGGTGCAGTTCGACCCGACGCTGCTGGTGGCGGGCGGCGTCGATGGCTGGGTCAGCTATATCGGCAACGAGCCCAACACGCTGAAGATCAAGGGTGTCGCGACCACCACCTTCCTGTTCGCCGACCACAACTACCCGCTGGTGATGGAGACCTACGTCGCGCGGCAGGGCTCGACGCTGCACGAGCGCGAGCGGCTGAAGGCGGCGCTGCGGGCGGAGATACGCGGCTGGAAGGACAACCTGCGCGACCCGGACGGCGGGGCGATGCTGGCGGTGAACCGCTACGGCCGCAACCTCGGGCTGGACCCGCTGGCGGAGAAGCTGCAGTCGCGCACCGAGAACACGCTGCTGGTCAGCGCCGACACCGAGGCGCACGGGCTGATGACGCTCAGCCCCGAACTGATCGAGAGGAACGTCAAGGTGCTGCGCGACCTGGGCAACGACGTCACCGCCGCCGACCTGTTCGACCTGTCGCTGCTGGAGGAGATCTACCACGAGGACCCGTCGCTGATCCGGGTGTAGGCGTCGCGGCGGGTGAACATGGCGCTCCCCGCGACGCACGCCGCCGGCGGACGGCCGCCGGGGACCGGGATCGACATCGCCGACCTGTCCAAGAGCTACCGGGTCGGGCGGCAGCGCGTCCATGCCCTCGACCGGGTCGGGCTGCGCACCGCCGAGCACGGCTTCGTCTCGCTGCTCGGCCCGTCGGGCTGCGGCAAGTCCACGGCGCTGCGCATCCTCGCCGGGCTGGAGCAGCCGGACGGCGGGCGCGCGCTGGTGCATGGCGAGACGCCGGCCGAGCTGATCCGGCACCACCACCTGGGCATCGCGTTCCAGGACAGCGCGCTGCTGCCCTGGCGGTCGGTTACGGCCAACATCCGGCTGCCGCTGGAGGTGGCCGGGCTGCCGGCGGCGCCGCGGGCGATCGCCGAGCTGATCGAGCTGGTCGGGCTGCGCGGCTTCGAGCGCGCCCGGCCGTCGCAGCTCTCCGGCGGCATGCGCCAGCGGGTGGCGATCGCGCGCGCGCGGGTGGTGCAGCCGCGGGTGCTGCTGCTCGACGAGCCGTTCGGGGCGCTCGACGAGATGACGCGGCTGCGGCTCAACCTCGAGCTGCAGCGGATCTGGAGCGAGCGGCCCGCCACCACGCTGATGGTGACGCACGGCATCTGCGAGGCGGTGCTGCTGTCCGACCAGGTGGCGGTGATGAGTGCCCGTCCCGGCCGCATCCCCGCCGTGGTGCCGATCGAGCTGCCGCGGCCGCGCCGGCCGGAGATGCTGCGCTCGCCGGAATTCCACCGCTACCAGGACCAGCTCGGCGAGCTGCTGTTCGGCCGCGACGGCGTCGCCGCGGAAGACCCCGACGGCGGCCCCGGATGAGGCGGGCGCTCGCCTGGCCGACGCTGGGCCGGCTCGGCGGTGCCGGCGGCGTGCTGGCGCTGCTGGCGCTGTGGTGGCTGGCGGCGGCGCTCTCGCGCGGGCCGGTCGCGATGGTGCCGTCGCCCTGGGCGGTGCTGGCGCAGATCGGCCGCGACGGCTGGGGCTTCTACGGCCCCAACATCCTGCCGACGCTGGGCGAGGCGGCGCGCGGCTTCCTGTGGGGCAACGGCCTCGCCGCCGGATTGGCGCTGCTGGTGCTGCTGGTGCCGGGGCTGAACCGCGTGGTGGTGCAGCTGGCGACGGTCAGCTACTGCATCCCGGTGATCGCGATCGGCCCGCTGCTGACGGTGGTGTTCAGCGGCCGCACGCCGATGGTCGCACTCGCGGCGCTGTCGGTGTTCTTCACCAGCCTGGTCGGGATGCTGCTGGGCCTGCGCGCGGCGGAGCCGGCGAGCCTCGACCTGGTGCGCGCCTATGGCGGCGGCCGCTGGCAGCGCTTCCGCCGGGTGCAGCTGTTCGCGGCCCTGCCGGCCTCGTTCGCGGCACTCGGCATCGCCGCACCCGCCGCCCTGCTCGGCGCCATCCTCGGCGAGTGGCTCGGCTCGGTGCAGAGCGGGCTCGGGGTGGCGATGGTGATCTCGATGCAGCAGATGGCCGCCGCCCGCTCCTGGGGCATCGCGCTGGTCTGCGGCGCGCTCGCCGGCGGCGCCTACGCGCTGGTGGCGCTGACCGGCCGGCTGGCGATGCCCTGGCGCGCCGGAGGCCGAGGCTGAGCGCGCCCGCACCGCGCAGCACCATGCTGGCGCGTCTGGCGCGGCCGCTGGCGACGATGCTGCTGTCGCTGGCGGTGGTGCTGGTGGCCTGGGTCGCCTTCCTGCACCTGTTCGCGGTGAGCCCGCTGATGGGCAAGGGACCGCTCGCGGTCGGGCACTACCTGTTCGGCACGGCGTTCTCGGCGCGCAACCGCGCCGGCCTGCTCGGCGCACTCGCGGTGACGCTGGGCCACGCCGGCATCGGCTTCGCGCTCGGCCTCGGGCTCGGCGTCGCCTCGGCGATCCTGTTCGTGCTGTCGCCGGCGGCGCGGCGCGGCCTGCTGCCGGTGGCGATGATCCTGCGCTCGGTGCCGCTGGTGGCGATGACGCCGCTGATCGTGCTGGTGTTCGGGCGCGGTGCCGCCGCGGTCGGCGTGATCGGCGCGATCATCGTGTTCTTCCCCACGGTGGTGAACGTGACGCTGGGCCTGCGCTCGCTGCCGCCGCTGTCGTCGGACCTGATCCGCGTGCATGGCGGCGGCGCCTGGATGACGCTGCGCAAGGTCGGCCTGCCGAGCGCGCTGCCGGCGCTGTTCGCCTCGATCCGGCTGTCGCTGCCGGCGGCGCTGGTCGGGGCGCTGCTGGCGGAGTGGCTGGCGACGGGAGACGGCCTCGGCTACCGCATGCA
Source organism: uncultured Acetobacteraceae bacterium (assembly GCA_964245385.1). GTDB lineage: Bacteria > Pseudomonadota > Alphaproteobacteria > Acetobacterales > Acetobacteraceae > Lichenicoccus. The sequence continues at coordinate 6,851 of CAXTNB010000138.1, forward strand.
GCGCGACATCACCAGCTTCCGCAGTGCGGATCTGTGGAGTGCGGTGGTGCTGGTGACGCTGTGCTCGCTGACGCTCTACACGCTGGCGGGGCTGGTCGAGCAGGCGATGCTGAGCCGGCACGGTGTCGCACGCGGACGCTGATGAATCCCTTGTTTATGCTCTATCGGCGCGGTGGGCGCCCGTTGCAGCTGCATTAAGGCGCGTCAGAGCCGTTAGCTAGCTTTTGCTGTTCTGC
>CAXTNB010000139.1:0-4377 GCA_964245385.1 uncultured Acetobacteraceae bacterium
CCAGTCCGCCCTCCGGCGGCAGGGTGAGCGCCGGCCATCCCAGCGCCTCGAGATCCACCAGCCGGCGCAGCCCGTGCTGCGGCTCCGAGAACAGCCAGGTGCCGCCGGCCAGGTAGGCGTCGCCCGGCTGCGGCGTCGGCAGTGCCGCGCGCGTCGTCGGACGCAGGACAGACTCGATGAAGTGCAGGTCCAGCCTCGCCTCCTCCCGCTCGTGCACGCCGCGGCGGCGGGAGATCCAAGCACGCGGCCGGTGGGCGGCAAAGGCCGTCGGTCGTGCGCCGCCGGCGGCATCGCTTGCATGCTGCAGCGCGGGACAGTAAGGGAGGGCGCCAACGGTGGGACACCGGCGGCCCGTTACCAGGTCGGGAGCCCCTGTCTCAGGAGAGCTCCCCGCATGTCCGGCGAAACGCGAGCCGTCGCACCCGCCCACGACCGCATCCGCGAGGCGCTGGCCTTCGACGACGTGCTGCTGGTGCCGGGACGGTCCGAGGTGCTGCCCGCCGCCACCGACACCCGCACCCGGCTGACCCGGCGCATCGAGCTGAACATCCCGCTGATCTCGGCGGCGATGGACACCGTCACCGAGGACGCCATGGCGATCGCGATGGCGCAGCAGGGCGGCATCGGGGTCATACACAAGAACCTCGACGTCACCGAGCAGTCCGAGCAGGTGCGCCGGGTCAAGCGCTACGAGTCCGGGATGGTGGTCAACCCGGTCACCGTGCACCCGGACCAGACGCTGGCGGAGGTGCACGAGATCATGCGCCGGCACCGCATCAGCGGCCTGCCGGTGATCGAGCGCGCCGACCAGAAGCTGGTCGGCATCCTGACCAACCGCGACATGCGCTTCGAGACCGATCCGGAGCGTCGGGTCTACGAGCTGATGACGCGCGACCACCTGGTCACGGTCAATGACGGCGCCGATCCCGAGGAGGCGCGGCAGCTGCTGCACAAGCACCGCATCGAGAAGCTGCTGGTGGTCGACCGGCAGGGGCGCTGCACCGGCATCATCACCGCAAAGGACATGGACAAGGCGGTGGCCTACCCGCTGGCCAACAAGGACGAGCTCGGCCGGCTGCGCTGCGCCGCCGCCACCGGCGTCGGCGAGGACGGCTTCCGGCGCGCCAGCGCGCTGATCGAGGCCGGGGTGGACGTGCTGGTGGTCGACACCGCGCACGGCCATTCGAGCGGGGTGCTGGCGGCGGTGGCGCGGATCAAGGCGATGTCCAACGCGGTGCAGCTGGTCGCCGGCAACGTGGCGACGCCCGAGGGCGCGCTGGCGCTGATCGAGGCCGGTGCGGACAGCGTCAAGATCGGCATCGGGCCGGGCTCGATCTGCACCACGCGCGTGGTGGCCGGGGTCGGCGTGCCGCAGTTCAGCGCGGTGCTGGAGACCGCGGCCGCCTGCCGCGAGCGCGACGTGCCGGCGATCGCCGACGGCGGCGTCCGCACCTCGGGCGACCTGGTCAAGGCGATCGGCGCCGGCGCCGACGTGGTGATGGTGGGCAGCCTGCTGGCCGGCACCGAGGAGGCGCCGGGCGAGGTGTTCCTCTACCAGGGCCGCTCGTACAAATCCTACCGCGGCATGGGCAGCCTCGGCGCGATGGCCAGGGGTTCGGCGGACCGCTACTTCCAGCAGGAGATCAAGGACACGCTGAAGATGGTGCCGGAAGGCATCGAGGGGCGGGTCGCCTTCAAGGGCGGCATGGGCACCGTGGTGCACCAGCTGGTCGGCGGCCTGCGCGCCGGCATGGGCTATACCGGAAGTGCCGACATCGCCGCGTTGCAGGCCGGCGCGCGGTTCCGGCGCGTCACCGGGGCGGGGCTGCGCGAGAGCCACGTGCACGACGTCGCGATCACCCGGGAAGCGCCGAACTACCGCCAGGACTGAGCGAGACCAGATGACGCCGTCCGCGCGACTGGCCGCCGGCATCGAGCTGCTGAGCGCGATCGAGGCCGCCCCGCGCAAGCCCGCCGACGCGGTGGCGAACGGCTTCTTCCGCGAGCGCCGCTATATCGGTGCCGGCGACCGCCGCGCGGTGTCGGACCAGGTCTGGTTCGTGCTGCGCCACCTGCGGCGGCTGCAGTGGTGGCTGCGGCGCGGCGGCGGGGCGCCGACGCCGCGCCTGCTGCTGGCGGCGGCCTCGGTGCTGGAAGGCCGGCCGCTGGACAGCCTGCAGCGCGGCTTCTCCGGCGGCCGCTACGCCCCCGACACGCTGGAGCCCGACGAGGCGCGGGTGCTGCGCGCACTTGACGGCCACACGCTGGAGCACCCGGAGATGCCCGATGCGGTGCGGCTGGAGGTGCCGGACTGGCTGCTGCCGCGGCTGGCGGCGCGCTTCGGCGCGGAGCTGGCCCGCGAGATGGCCGGCCTCACCGGCACCGCCTCGCTCGACCTGCGGGTGAACCTGCTGCGCGGCACGCGCGAGCAGGCGGTCGCGAGCCTGGCGCAGGACGACATCGTCGCCGAGCCGACGCCGCTCTCGCCCTGGGGACTGCGCGCCCGCGGGCGGCAGAACGTCACCGCCGCCGCCGCCTTCAGGCAGGGGCTGGTGGAGATCCAGGACGAGGGCAGCCAGCTGGTCACCGCGCTGGTCGGCGCCGAGCCGGAGATGCGGGTGCTGGACTACTGCGCGGGCGCCGGCGGCAAGACGCTGGGTCTGGCGATGACGATGCGCAACCGCGGCCACATCGTCGCCTGCGACGTCTCGGCGGCGAGGCTGGACGGCGCGGTGCGCAGGCTGCGACGGGCCGGGGTGCACAACGTCGAGCGCCACCTCATCGTGGCCGGCGACAAGTGGGCCAAGCGCCGCGCCGCGAGCTTCGACCGCGTGCTGGTGGACGCGCCCTGCACCGGCACCGGCACCTGGCGGCGCAATCCGGACGCGCGCAACCGGCTGCGCGAGCAGGACCTGGAGGAGCTGACCGTCAAGCAGGCCTCGATCCTGAAGGACGCGGCGAAGCTGCTGCGTCCCGGCGGCCGGCTGGTCTACGCCACCTGCTCGGTGCTGCCCGAGGAGAACCAGCTGCAGGTCGAGCGCTTCCTGCGGGAGCATCCCGGCTTCGCGCTGATCCCGGTCGCGGCGGGCGCGCCCTTCCTCACCCTGACGCCGGCCTCCGACGGCACCGACGGCTTCTTCGCGGCGATCCTGGGCGCGGGTTCGTTAACCACGTGTTCATAACGAACACGAACTTGTTACAGCATCCGTGATAATGGGTGCTCAACCTGTCCACGGGCGGCGGTATCATGCGCGTGATCGAGGGACGGCCCGGTTGGTCGGCCGTCGCTGCGTAGATAGGGGCTCGCCTATGTCGGACCTGGCAATGAACCTCGTCCGCGACGCCGAGCCGCATCGATCGCCCGGCGGCATGCCGGTGTTCCGCACCCTGCTGGCCGGCGCGTTCTCGGCGGCGGACAGCGCGGGCCGGTCGATCCTGGAGGGGCTGCTGCGCACCCCGTCGGCGCTGCGGGCGCACCGCGTGCTGCCCGGGCACCGTGACCGCGATCTCGACGAGCAGGCCGAAGACCAGCTCGCGGGGGATGCGGTCGACATCGTGCTGCTGGATCTCGAGGGACCGCTGCTGTCCGTGCTCTCGCTGATCGGACGGCTGCGCGCGGCGGCGAGCGCTGGCGTCGTCTTCATCGGCATCCTGCCGCGGCAGGTCTCCTCGGAGGCCTGCCTCTATCTCGGCGCGGCGCTGGATGCGGTGGTGGACGGCGCGCGCCCGGTGGCGCTGCATCGCGCGATCGCCGAGGCCTTCGAGGTGGCGGCGGACTTCGCCGATGCCGGCTACGGGCCGATCGCCGCCGGCAGCGCCACCAGGCACTGAGCCGCCCGACGCCGCGGCGCCGTCAGGGGCAGGGGATCTCGATCTCGCCCAGGCCGGACGCCAGCGCCCAGCGCAGCTCCTCGCCATGCAGCGCGAGGCAGCCCCGGGTCGGTCGCTCGTCGCCGCTCGCGAGGTGCAGGAAGATCGCCGAGCCGCGACCGCGCCGCACCGGCGCGTCGTTGTAGCCCAGCACCGCGACCAGGTCGTACAGCCGATCCTCGCGCCATAGTCGCTCGTGCCGCGCCGGGTGCGGCAGCCGCACCGCCCGGTTGTAGTCGGGGTGACCCACGTCGTCGCACCAGCCATCCTCCGGCGCGATCGGCTCGCGCGGCAGCGTGCTCGCCGGGCTGGGCAGGCGGTCGGCGCGGTAGAGCAGGCGACGCAGCGCCAGCACCCCGCACGGCGTCGCGCCGTCGCCCTCCTGCTTGTGGGCGCGTATCCCGGCCTCGCCGAACACGCAGCGCAGGTCGCGGCCGGCGAACCGGAGCAGGCCGCCGCTGCGCGAGGTCGGCCGCAGCCACGCGCGGCTCATGCTGTCACCGCTGC
>CAXTNB010000139.1:4387-7075 GCA_964245385.1 uncultured Acetobacteraceae bacterium
GCCGCGGGCCCCGTGTCGGGGGGCCGGCGCCTCGGCGTATCATCATCGGGCTTGCGCCGGCGACTCCATTCACGACAATGTGTGCGGGGCACGCAGACCGGCTGAAGGCGCGAATCGTAGTCACCGCGTTGTGAGGGCGACCGTTCCTGCGACCTCAGCCTCGAAGCGGGCCGCTGCCCCACGGGACGGGTCCGGGTCAGGGCCAGGTGAACGAGTGCGGCGAAGCCGCTCTATGGAAGAGGTTTAGATGGCGGGTGAACGCCCCATTCTGATCGTCGACGACGACGATACCCTGCGTACGACGCTGGTCGAGCAACTGCAGCTCGAAGCGGAATTCTCCGTCGAACAAGCCGCCTCGGTGTACGAAGCCGACCAGAAGATCAGCAGCAACGGCGCCCGCTACGACGCCCTGATCCTCGATGTATCGCTGCCGGACGGGGACGGGCGGGACCTGTGCGCCGACCTGCGCCGCCAGGGCAGGCGGATGCCGATCATCATGCTCACCGGTTCCGACGACGAGGCCGACGTCGTGCGCGGGCTCGACGCGGGCGCCAACGACTACGTTGCCAAGCCGTTCCGGATCGCCGAGCTGCTGGCCCGGCTGCGGGCGCAGATGCGCATCTTCGAGAACAGCGAGGACGCGGTGTTCACCATCGGCCCCTACACCTTCCGGCCGTCGGCGAAGCTGCTGCAGGAAGCGGTGCGCAACCGGCGCATCCGGCTGACCGAGAAGGAGGCGGCGATCCTGAAATTCCTCTACCGCGCCGGCACCCGGCCGGTGCCGCGCCAGGTGCTGCTGAACGAGGTCTGGGGCTACAACGCCGCCGTCACCACCCATACGCTGGAGACCCACATCTACCGGCTGCGGCAGAAGATCGAGCCCGATCCGGCGAATGCCTGCCTGCTGGTCACCGAGGGCGGCGGCTACCGCCTCGATCCGGAAGGCGGGCTGGCGGTCGTCTGAGCCGGTCCCGCGGCGGCGCCTCAGCCGGCGCGCGCGTCCGCCACCGCCCGGCGCAGCCCGTCCAGCCCGACATCGCCCTCGATCACCTTGCCGCCGATCACGAAGCTCGGCGTGCCGGTGATGCCGAGCTGCCGCGCCAGCGACACCGCCGCCTGCAGGCGCGCCTCCAGTGCCGGGTCCGCCATGTCGCGGTCCAGGCGCGCGAGATCGAGTCCCTGCTGCGCCGCCACGGCGCGGATCTGCTCCGGCCCCGGCTGTCCCGGGTCGCGCATCAGCGCGTGCTGCAGCTGCGCGTAGCGGTCCTGCAGGCCGGCGGCGGCGATCGCGCGAGATTGCAGCAGGCTGGCCGGGCCCAGGATCGGGATCAGCTTCTCCACCAGCCTGATCCGGTGATCGCCGGCGACCAGCGCGTCCAGGTCGGGCAGGGCCTTGCGGCAGTACGGGCAGCGCGGGTCGTAGAACGCGACCAGGGTGATGTCGCCGCGCGGGTTGCCGGCGACGTAGTCGCCCGGTGCGCCGGACAGCGCCGCCTGGTTGCGCCGCACCGCCTCGCCGCTGTCCTCGGCCTGGCTCTTCTCCGCCTGCGCGCGCAGCGACAGGATCGCGTCGCTGAGGATCGAGGGGTCGGTCTTCAGCGCCTGACGCACGATCGCGATGATCTCCTGGCGCTGCGACGGGGTGAAGCCGTCGGCGCGCGCGGCCGGCGGCGTGGCCCCGAGCAGTGCGAGCGAGAGGACCGCGCCGAGGGCGGCGTTGCGGGTGCGGAGCATGCGCCGGCTCTAGCACGTCGCCGCCAGGGCGCACAGGTTGCCGCTCAACCCGAAGCCGTCTAATGGCTGCGGCCGATGCGGCAGCTGGTGGAGAGCGGATCCTTGCGCAGATCGATGCGATCGCTGCGGATGCTGGGCCCCTCGCTCCCGGCCGCCGCCGGTCTCTGGCTGCTCGCCGGCTGCTCCGGCGTGCAGCAGGTGAAGGCGCTGGTGACCGGTCCATCCTCGCCCTACCTGACCGGCTACATCGGCGAGGTGGTGGCGGACGAGCCGCGCGCCGCCCTGGTCGGGCGCGACGTGCTGGCGCGCGGCGGCAATGCCGCGGATGCGGCGGCCGCCCTCGGGCTCAGCCTGTCGGTCACCCTGCCGTCGCGGGCCTCGCTCGGCGCCGGCGGCGCCTGCCTCGCCTTCGACGCCGCCGGACGCTCGCCGCCGGAGGCGATCCTGTTCACCCCGGTGGCCGCGAGCGGCGGCGCCGCGGCGGCCGGCGCCACGGATCGTCCGGCGTCGGTTCCGATGCTGGCGCGCGGGCTGTTCCTGCTGCAGGCGCGCCACGGCAGCGTCGGCTTCGACGAGCTGATACGTCCGGCGGCCGAGCTGGCGCGCGGCGGCATCACCGTCTCGCGGGCGCTGGCCGAGGATCTGGCCCAGGTTCGCGAGCCGCTGCTCGCCGATCCGCGCGCGCGCGACATCTTCGGCGGCGGCGGCGCGCCGCTGGCCTCGGGCGACAGGCTGCTGCAGCCGCAGCTCGCCGCCACCCTCGACCACCTGGCGCTGGTGGGGGTGGGAGACCTCTATACCGGCGCCCTGGCGAGCGATTACGTGGCGGGCGCCGCGGCCGCGGGCGGCGGCCTCGACATGCCCGCGCTGCGCGCGGCCCTGCCCACCGCCCGGCCGCCGCTGCTGCTGCGGGACGGCCCGCGGCGGATCGGCTTCCTGCCGCCGCCCGCGGAT
>CAXTNB010000140.1:0-7017 GCA_964245385.1 uncultured Acetobacteraceae bacterium
GGGCTCCGCCCTTGACCCGCTGGGGCCGGCGGCCCCAGACCCCGGGGCCACGTACCGGTGCCGATGCTCCGCGACGCCTGCGGCAGCCTGCTCTCGGCCGCCGCTCAGCCTCGGGCGTGCAGCAGGATGGCGGTGCGGGCGACGACCCGCGCCTCATCGTACAGGGCGCAGGCGCGCAGCCGGCCGGCGTCGCCCATGCGACGTCGCGATCCGGCATCCGCCGCCAGCTGCGACAGGGCGCAGGCCAGGGCATCGGCATCCGCCGGTGGCACCAGCAGGCCGGTCTGGCCCACGACCACCTGCTCGCGCGGCCCGCTTATGTCGGTCGCCACCACCGGCAGACCGGCGAGCATCGCCTCGATCACCGACATCGGCAGCCCCTCGAAGTGGCTGGGCAGCACGAAGATGTCCGAGGCCGCCAGCAGGGCCGCGATGTCGGTGCGGTAGCCCAGCCGGCGCAGCCGGGTCCCCAGCGCATCCGGACGCGCCGCACGCGCGAAGGCGAGGTCGAGGTCCTCGCCGTGATCCGAGGCCAGCCGCTCGCCCACCACCCAGAGCTCGGCGCCCGGCACGCGGCGCATCGCGGCAAGCAGCTCGGGATAGCCCTTATGGCGCACCAGCCTGGAGACCGCGATGACGACGACGCGATCCTCGGGCACGCCGAGGCCGGCCCGCACGGTGGCGCGCGCCTCGAGGTCGGGCCGGAACGTCGCCGGGTCGCGACCGTTGCCGACGGCGACCGGCGTGCGGTGGATACGCCAGCGCCGCGCATCCGCCGCGTCCTCGCGCGAGACGGTGAGGTAGAGGTCGGTGATCCGCCCGGCGAGCCATTCCAGGGCCAGCGCCGCAGCGCGCCGGGGCAGCGGCGCGGGCTGGTTGAACAGGAAGCCGTGACAGGTGTAGGCGACCAGCCGCACGCCGCAGAGCCTGGCCGCGAGGCGCGCGAGCAGGCCGCTGATCGGCATGTGCGCATGCACGAGATCGGGCCGCTCGGCGCGGATCAGGCGCATCAGGGCGCGCAGCGCGCGCAGCTGCGCCGGCGGCGACAGGCTGCGCGCCAGCGGCAGCCCCACCACGCGGAACCCCTCCGCGCGAGGCAGGTCGAGCAGCGGACCGTCCGCGCAGGCGCCGACCACCTCGTGCCCGCGCGCGCGCAGCTCGCGCATCAGCGGCAGCAGGAAATGCAGCAGCGAGAAATCGACGTTGGTGACCTCGAGGATCTTCACGCGGAGGAGGGACGCCGTGCGGTCAGTCCGCGCGGCTGATCGCCCAGCGCACCGCCTGCGGCTCGCCGGCGACGGCCGCCGCGGCTGCCTCCGGCTCCGCCGCCGGCGGGGTCACCGTGACCGTGACCTGGCGGCTGGTCCGTGGCGCACCTGAGCCGAGATAGACGCTCTCCTCGATCGCCACCGCGCCGCCCTCGATGCGCATGCGCCACTGCGCGCCGGAGCCGAGCGTCAGCGACAGGCTGCCGGGCTCGGTATCCGGCTTCACGACGACGTCGGTATGCAGGTGGAAACGGAGCACGAAGCCGACCGGATGGTCGGCTTCGAGGAAATCCTCGCCGCGCACGTCCTCGCCGTTCTCCGCGAGGTACAGGCGCCGGCGATGCACCGCGCCGAACGCCGGCTTGTAGCCGTCATGGCTCAGCTCGAGCCAGTGCGCGCCTCCGGACTGCTTGTGGTCGATCTCGACGTGCGACGGGCGGCGCACGATGCCCCCGGCTCCGAACTCCGAGGAGGAGCGGTCCTCGATCACCAGCACCGAATGCGCGGCCGTCTTGCGCAGCGCCTCCTGCCACGACGGCGTGGCACCGGCGCCGCAATTGACGACCAGCCGCTCGCGCCCCATCGAGAGCTCGAACGACAGCGTCCCGGCGTGCGACAGCGAGTCGTAGCCCGACGGCGGCGGCGGTCCGGCATCGAGGAACAGCGTGCAGCGCCCGACCTGCAGGCGGATGAAGCCGCCTTCCGGCAGCGCCGCCTGCACCGAGCGGCCGCGCGCCGCCTGGGCCAGCACCAGGTCGATCAGCGCCGGATTTTCTTCCCGGCTGCCGTTGAACAGGGCGAGGCCGCCATCGGCATGGCGCAGCGCGCGCAGCGTCGGGGTCATGCGATCGAGCGCCGCGGCCAGCGCCAGCGGGGGTGCCACCTGCCCGGTCTGCATCAGCGCGCGCATCTCCGCGAGCTCGCGCAGCGCCGCCAGCTGCGCGGCCGGGCTGCGCTCGACGTGGCAGCCGTCGAGCAGCACCTGGCGACCGATCTCGGCGGCGATGTGGCGCATGTAGCGGGTCATCAGGTGTGCCTGGTCGGGCAGCGCCACCGCGCAGGCGAGCAGGCCCTTGTAGGCGGTCAGGGCGCGATGGTCGTGCGTGGTCCAGGGCAGCATCGAGGCCAGCGCGCGGCCATCGATCAGCAGCTGCGCCATCAGGCGCTGCCGGAAACCGTCGTCGGCGGAGGCGGCGAAGAAGTCGTAGTGCACCAGCCACGCGTTCAGCCGGGCTCCCAGCACGTCCGGCGCACGCGGCCTCGCTTCGGGCGGCGGCCGCTGCAGCCACTCCGCCACCAGGGCGCGGGCGCGCAGCCGGGCGCCGTCGGTGCCAAGCGCGCGCAGGTCGCGCAGCCAGGTGAAGCCGTGCGCGTGCGCGCGCAGCAACGGCGCCCGGAGCGGCTCGCCGCGAAGACCGTCCTGCGCATCCGCCGCGGCGTCCGACCATCCGTGCGGCGCCAGCGGGTAGACCGTGCCGCAGAACCGCAGCTCCCCCTGCATCAGCCGGGCGCCGAGCGACGGATCGCCCGGCCACAGGTCGCGCACCGCCTGCTGCGGCGCGTCCGGCACGCGGCTCATGCCCAACGGGCTGCCCAGTCCCGGCAGGCGCGCGAACGACAGGCGCGCGTCGCGGGTCCAGCGGCGCATGTCCATCATGATCCGCCCCGGCCGCGCAGCCCGGCGATCGCGCTCGCGTAGTCGGAGGCGCCGAAGACCGAGGTGCCCCCCACCATGACGTTCGCACCGGCCTCGATGCAGAGTGCCGCGGTGCGGGCGTCGATGCCGCCATCCACCCCGATCGGGGAGCGCAGCCCGCGCTCGTTCAGCATCGCGCGGATGCGGGCGATCTTGGCCAGCTGGCCGTCGATGAACCTCTGGCCGCCGAATCCCGGGTTGACGGTCATCACCAGCACCATGTCGGCGAGGTCGAGCACCTCGCCGATCGCGTCGGGCGGCGTCGCCGGGTTGATCGCGATGCCGGCCGCGACGCCGAGCGACTTCACCGTCTGCAGCGATCGGTGCGCGTGCGGACCGGCCTCGATGTGCAGGTGGATGTGGTCCGCGCCGGCCTGCGCGAAGGCCGCGACGTACGGGTCGACCGGCGCGATCATCAGGTGCACGTCGAACACCAGCTTCGAGCGCGGTCGCAGCGCCTGGACCAGCTGCGGGCCGAAGGAGAGGTTGGGCACGAAGTGCCCGTCCATGATGTCGAGATGCAGCCAGTCCGCGCCGGCGGCCTCGACCGCCGCGACCTCCTCGGCGGCGCGGGAGAAATCCGCGGCCAGCAGACTCGGGGCGACGATGATGCCGGATGTCGGTTTCATAACGCGCTTCTAACAGGAATCGTGCCATTCGACACAAGCCGACGCGCGCGCGCAAGCGCCCGCCGCACGCGGGCGGAACGATACTTGGCCGGACCGACGCGCGCGCGTTCGCGCTCGTGTCGGTCAGGATCGGATCAGCCGGGCCGCGAAGAAGCCGTCCATGCCGCCCTGCTCGGCCCAGAGGCCGGGATGCGTACGCAGGTAGCCCTGAGGCGTGCGCGCCTGCGGCAACGGCGCCAGCTCGGCTTCGCCGAACGGCTCCAGCTGCAGCCCGGAGAACAGGCCGGAGACGAGTGCCGGCTCGATCCGCGACTCGCCTTCCTCGCGCTGCATCGAGCAGACGGCGTAGATCAGGCGGCCGCCGGGCCGCAGCATCGCGATCGCGCTGTCGATCAGGCGATCCTGCGCCGCCTGCAGCGGCACCAGGTCGGCCGGCCGACGCGACCGCAGCACGTCCGGATGACGGCGCACGGTGCCGGTGGCGCTGCAGGGCGCGTCCAGCAGGACCGCGTCGAACGGCGCCGGCGGCCGCCACGCGGTCGCGTCCGCCTCGATCAGCTCGGCCTGCAGCCCGAGCCGCCGCAGGTTGCCGCGCAGGCGCTCCAGGCGTGCCGCGTCGCGATCGAGTGCCGTGACCTGCGCGCCGGCGGCGGCCAGCTGCGCGGTCTTGCCGCCGGGTGCGGCGCACAGGTCAGCGATACGCTCGCCGCGGCGCGGCGCCAGCAGCCGGACCGGCAGGGAGGCGGCGACGTCCTGCACCCAGAAGGCTCCCTGCTCGTAGCCGGGCAGCTCGGCGACGCGGCTGCCGGCGGGCAGCCGCAGGGTGCCGTTCGGCAGCACCAGGCCGCCCTCCGGCAGCCCTCCCGGCAGCATGACGTCGTGGCGGAGCGTCAGGTCGAGCGGCGCCTCCTGACGGATCGCCTCGGCGATCTGCCGCGCCTGCGGACCCCAGGAGGCCCACAGCCAGGCGGGCACGTCGAGCCGCGCCTGATCGAGGCCGTCCAGCGCTTGTTCCCCCGCCTCGCCGAGGCGGCGCAGCACCGCGTTGACCAGGCCCGCGAACGGCGCCAGCCGGCGTCGGCGCACGAGGTCGACGGCGGTGCCGACCGCGGCGTGCGCCGGCGTGTGCAGGAACAGCAGCTGCGCCGCGCCGAGCAGCAGCGCCAGGCGCACCGGCGGCGGCGGGGCGCGGGCGAGCAGCGGCTCCAGCACGGCGTCGAGGGTGCCGAGCCGTCGCAGCACCATCGCCGCCAGCCGATGCGCGGCACCGCGGTCGCGCGCCGGCACCACCGAAGGCGCCTGGTCCAGCGCATCCTCCAGCCGGCCTCCCCGATCCAGCACCGAGAGCAGGATGTCGAACGCGATGTCGCGCGTCGGGTCTTCCGGCGGCGCCGGCACGTGAACCCGTCGCGGGCCTCGCGGTGTTGACACTCTGTTCATGCTCTCGGGCTATCCTGTCGCCCAGCAGATGGCACGCAGCCCGGCCGCCGGCCAGTGCCCCGGGAGGAGATCTTGCGCAGCGAGGTGCAGCATGAAGGGAACAGCGATGCCGGCGCCTGATGCACGCGCGCCCGCACCGCCCGGCCCCTCCGCGGGCGTCGTCGCGTGGGCCATCGGTCGCGACACCCAGGCGGCCCCGACGCGCTGCGTCTCCCTGCCCTTCACGTCGCCGGCGCTGATCGCGACCCGTGTCCGCGCCACGGCCGCGGGCGAGCTGGAGATGCTGCTCAGCAATCCCGGCGGCGGCCGGGGCATCTACGTCGCGCACTGGGCGGCGCTGCGCGGCTACGTGGCGCCCAGCCTGCACGACATCATGCTGGTCGAGCGGGTATCGGGCGACATCGCCACGGCCGGCGCACCGTCTCCGGCCAGCATCCGCAGGGCCGCGTTCGACGTCGCCGCCGAAGGCCATTGCGGACGTCGCGTGGCCCACGCGGCGCAGCGCGCCCGCGACGCCGAGCGGCACGGAACATGCCGGATCCGCGCCCACCTGCTGCTGAGCCTGTCGCGCGCGCTCAACCTGACCGATGCCGCTGCCGCGGCCGCCGATCCCTGGAAGACGGCGCCGGACGACCATGAGGCCTGGCTGACCGAGGCGCCGCGCCTGCTGGCCAGGCGCCTCGACGGCACGCCGCCGTGGCTGCCGGCGGAGCTGTCGGCGGCGGTGGCGCGCGTCGCGGCTCTGGCCTGGCCGCTCGGGCTCGGCCCGCGCGCCGAGCAGGCCAGGCTGCCGCGGGTGCTGGGCCTGCTCTCCGCCCTGTCGCGTGGATGCCGCAGCATCGTCAACCTCGACCGCGCGGTCGGCGTGCGCGCCGCCGAGGCGGAGGCGGCGCTGCACCAGGCGCGTGCGCTGCTTGACGACCCGATCGCCCTCCTCGCCGCCTGGCGCTCGGACCAGCCGGCGCTGCTGCGCGCGCTGGAGCAGCCGGACTGGCTGCTGGACGGATGGGATCGGCTCTGCCTGCTCTGCGGCGACGACAAGGAGGGAATGGCGCTGGCCCAGATGCTGCTGCACGAAGGCGAGCAGCGCATGACCCTGACGCGCACCGAGCTCGACGGCGGCAGGCCGCCCGGCCTCAGCAACGCCGCCGTGGCGCTGGAGCGGCAGATGCGCAACGAGAAGATGCGGCTGCGCGAGCTGCAGCTGAACGATCCGGATCCGGACGGCGCCGATGGCTGACCCGTCCGCCACCCCGCCCAGGAGCCGCGGCCTGCTCGACCTGAGCCGCGATCTGCGCGATGCCAGCGACAGCGCGATCCTGCGCGTCACCCAGGTCATCGACACCCTGCCGGAACGCGGCGCCGCCGACCGGCTGCTGGACGGGCTGCGGCCGCGCCTGAGCGCGCTTCGGCCGCCGCGGCCGCCGGCGCTGAGCCGCGTGCTGTTCTCGCCGCTGCAGCCGGTGATCATGGCGGCCGGGGCCTGGCGGCCGGGCACGGTCGGGGTGCCGCGCAGCGTGATCACCCCGGTCACCGCGCTGGTGCGCGCCCACCTGTCGGATGCCGGCGCCGTCGAGGCCGGCCTGGCCGCCGGCGGCGAACCGGATGATCGGCTGTGGCAGGATGCCGCGTCGATCCTGGCCACCGTCCCGCTGCCCGCGGAGTGGGAGTCGGTCGCGTTCCAGATGCAGACCGGGATCAAGCCGCAGGCACTGCAGCCCCTGCTCGTGGTGATCCGCCTCGCCTTCGCGCACGCGCGCCTGCTGCGCCAGATCGCCACCGAGCCGGAGCCGCCGGCGGAGGCGAGCCGGCCGCTGCTGCTGGATGCCGCACGTTCCGGCCCCCTGAGCTGGAGCACGGTGCTGACCCTGCTGTTCGAGCAGACGCGGGCGCCGGGTCCGCTGCTGCGGCAGGTGATGGAGCTGTCGCGCGAGACCGGCTTCGCACGCCAGCTCGAGGACGGCCTGCAGCAGGTGGTCGATTC
>CAXTNB010000141.1:0-7004 GCA_964245385.1 uncultured Acetobacteraceae bacterium
CCTCGACCCGCTGGGGCCGACGGCCCCAGACCCCGACTTATCAGGTGTCGGATCGCGAAGGTACCGCCTTGGATGCCGATGCTCCGCGAGGGCACGGTCTGATGCCAGGCGCGGCGGAGGGGGCGAGATGCGGGAGGCGGCGATCGAGGACGGCCTGCTGACGATCACGCCGGACGCGGAGGCGGAGATCCTGCGCCTGAACAACCTGCACGCCGCGGCGCTGTCGCGGCTCGACGCGGCGGCGCTGGCCGCCATGCTGGGTCGTGCCTTCCACGCGCGCCGGATCGGCCGGGCGGAGGCGTTCCTGCTGGCGTTCGACCAGCACGCCGAGTACGGCAGCCCCAACTTCGCCTGGTTCCGCGCGCGCTTCGCGACCTTCGTCTACGTCGACCGGATCGCGGTCGCGGCCGAGGCGCGCGGGCGAGGTCATGCGCGGCGTCTCTATGCCGACCTGTTCCGCCGTGCGGCGGCGGCGGGTCAGACGCGGATCGGCTGCGAGGTCAACGCGCATCCGCCGAACCCGGCATCGGACGCGCTGCATGCGAGCCTCGGCTTCGCCGAGGTGGGCCGCGCCGTGCTGCAGGACGGCGCCAAGACGGTCAGGTACCTGCTGCGGGCGGCCGACCCGGCAGCGGCTGGCTGAGACATGGTCCGCGTTGCTGGCGCGCGGCTCAGCTGACGTGGGTGAGCACGTGCACGCCGCCACTGACGCTCGAGGCGGCGGCGCTGATCAGGTGGGAGGCGGATCCGCCGATCGAGGGCAGTGCCGCGAAGCCGCCGGAGACGCTCGCCGCGGGCAGCACGGCGCCGAGCCGCGCCGGCGCGGCGAAGACGTGGACGGTCATCGCGTCGAGGCACTCGGCGACCTGCGGCAGGGCGGGCAGGACGGTGCTGGTCTGGGCGGAGAAGCTGAGATTGGTGGCAGACATGATGGCAAGTCCTTCGGCAAAGTTATATTAAAATAACACGGTGTTCACATCAGCTAGATCCGAAGACCAGTCCTCGTCGTCTTCTCGTCCGATACCGGATCATTACCAAGATCACGGTTCCGTGATCAAGTAATTTCGTTGATCAACAATGATCTGGATTCTTAATTATATGCGCCCGAGTCTTATTATTGCGGCTGCCCCGCACCAGCGGGGTCCACCGGGGATTCATCGATCAACGGGTCTCGAAGGTTCCGCCTCTGGTGGGGGGCGAGGCGCCTTTCTAGGCGGCGTCGAGCGTCGGGTAGTCGGTGTAGCCCTCCGGACCCTGGCTGTACCAGGTCGCCTGCACGTCCCTGTTGAGCGGCGCCCGCTGCCGTATCCGCTCCGGCAGGTCCGGGTTGGCCAGGAAGGTGCGGCCGAAGGCGATCGCGTCCGCCTCGCCGCGGTCCAGCACCGCCTGGCCGCGGACGCCGTCATAGTCCGAGTTCAGCACCACCGGACCGCCGAACGCCTGCTTGATCGCCGGCGCCACCGGCGGTCGCGCCGCCCGGCCGAAGGTGCCGTCGGCACCGGGCTCGCGCAGCTCGATGAAGGCGATGCCGACCTCGCGCAGCGCCGCGGCGGCGGCGGTGAACAGCAGCACCGGATCGCTGTCCTGCACGCCCTGGATCGGCTCGTTCGGCGACATCCGGACGCCGGTGCGGTCGGCGCCGACCACCGCGGCCACCGCCTCGGCGACCTCGCGCAGCAGGCGGATGCGGTTGCGCACCGGGCCGCCATAGTCGTCGGTGCGCGCGTTGGCGCCGTCGCGCAGGAACTGGTCGATCAGGTAGCCGTTGGCGGCGTGGATCTCCACGCCGTCGAAGCCGGCGTCGCGCGCGTGGCCGGCGGCGCGGGAATAGTCCGCGAGCAGGCGCGGGATCTCGTGGCTCCCGAGCGCGCGCGCCTGGGCGTAGGGCTGCTTGCCGGCGTAGGTGTGCGCCTGTCCCGGCGCGGTGGTGGCGGAAGCCGAGACCGGGCGGCCGCCGGCGAGGAAGTCCGGGTGCACGATCCGGCCCATGTGCCAGAGCTGGCAGACGATGCGGCCGCCGGCGCGATGCACCGCCTCGACCACCGGGACCCAGCCCGCCACCTGCTCGGCGGACCAGATGCCCGGCGCGTACGGCCAGCCCAGGCCCTCCCGGCTGATGCCGGTGGCCTCGGAGATGATCAGCCCGGCACTGGCGCGCTGGGCGTAGTACTCGACCATGATCGGGGTCGGCAGGTGTGCGGCGGTGGCGCGGCCGCGGGTCAGCGGCGCCATCAGGATGCGGTTGGGAGACTGGATCGCACCGAGGCGGATCGGATCGAACAGGGAGGGCATGCGGGTCTCGCTCGGAACTGGAGGGTGCGTGCCGGCGCGGCCTGCGGGCCGCTGCGGCGGAATCGCTTGTGCGACGTGCCGACACTGTCCTACGCTCCAGCCTTCCAACAGTTGAAAGGAGGTGATCCAGTGTCTCATTGTTTGACCAAGGCTTCGCTCGAAGTGACCTGGACAGCAGGGACCCCAGCTCCCGCCATCTCCAACGAGATGCCGGCCTGAGCCCACTTCGGCCAGCGCCTCAGACAATGGAAGGCTCCGGGAGCAACCCTCCCGGAGCCTTCGTCGTATCGGGCGCCTGACCCGGCCGCGCCGGCCGCCACCGCCGCCTCGACAGCCCGGTTTCGTTTCTTTATCGTAACGCCGTCGTTGGCGGGACGAGGGGGCGGGCGGCGTGACGGTCTCGATGGGCGAAGCGACCCTGCCGGCGGCGGCTGCCCGACCCGACGCGGCGGAAACGGACGCCCGTCAGGACACCGCCGGCTGGTTCGAGGCCGATGCCGGGCGGCCCGGGCCGCTGCCGTTCCGGTCGCTGCTGGACCATCTCGCCGATACGGTGCCGGCGCTGCGGCAGCTGCGCGCCGGCCGCCGGCTGCGACGGCGCATGCGCGCCGCCCTCGGCTACGAGCCGAACCTGCGCCGCCCGCGCAGCTTCAACGAGAAGATCGGCTGGCGCATCCTGCACGACCGCAACCCGCTGATCCCGCTCACCATCGACAAGATCGGCGTGCGCGACTGGGTGGCGGCACGGGTCGGCGCCGACATCCTGATCCCGCTGCTCGGCACCTGGCAGCGGGCCGAGGACATCGACTGGGAGACGCTGCCGCAGCGCTTCGTGCTCAAGGCGAGCCACGGCTGGTCGATGAACCTGCTGGTGCACGACAAGCGGGCGACCGACCGCGATGCCGCGCTGGCGACCGCGTCCGCCTGGCTGGGCCGCAGCCACTACGACGATACCGACGAGTGGGGCTACCGTGACATCCCGCCGCGGCTGCTCGCCGAGGAGATGCTGCTCGACGCCTCGGGCGGCATCCCGAACGACCTCAAGTTCCACGTCTTCGACGGCCGCGTGCGGCTGATCGGGGTGCATCACGACCGCTTCGGGCTGCACCGGGTCACCTTCCTCGACGAGGAGATGCGACGCCTGCCGGTCACCCAGGGCTGTCCGTCCGACCCGCTGTGGCAGCCGCCGCCCGGCATGGCGCAGCTGATCCCGATCGCCGAGCGGCTGGGTGCGGCCTTCGACTACGTGCGGGTGGATCTCTACCTGGTGGACGGCGTGCCGCGCTTCGGCGAGCTCACGCACTACGACAGCGGCGGCTGCAGCGCCTACCACCCGGCGCGGTACGACCGGCTGATCGGCGACCTGTGGCGATGGCGGGGCGCCCCGCGCCGCGGGTAGCCGGGCGCCCTAGCCGCGTCGGCCGAGCAGGAACGGCACCCGCCGGTCCGGCTGGGTGGTGATCAGGCCGCGCGGCCGCACCGACGGGGTGCCGATCAGCTCCAGGCGGAAGTCGCGCAGCAGACGGGCCAGCACCAGCACGCCCTCGGTGAGCGCGAACTGCGCGCCGACGCAGATGCGCGGCCCGGCGCCGAACGGCATGTAGACCATGCGGTCCGGCGGCACCGCGCCGGGCAGGAAGCGCTGCGGATCGAAGCGCTCCGGATCCTGCCAGTGGGCACGGTGGCGGTGCAGCACCCAGGGCGAGATGCTGATCACGGTGCCGGCGCGCACCGCGTGGCCGGCGATCTCGTCGGCCGCCTGCGCCTCGCGCACGATCAGGTAGGCCGGCGGATACAGGCGCAGCGTCTCGTCGAAGAAGGCGCGGGTGAAGCTCAGCCGCTGCATCGCGTCCGGCGCCGCGAGATCCGCCGACGCCGCCTCCTCGGCGATCCGGCGCTGCAGCTCGGGGCGGCGGGCGGCGATGTAGCAGGCCCAGAACAGCGACACCGCCGTGGTCTCGTGGCCGGCCAGGATCAGGGTGGAGACCTCGTCGCGCAGCTGCTCGTGGTCGAAGCCCTGCCCGGTCTCCGGGTCGCGCGCGCTGCGCAGCAGGTCGAGCAGGTCGCGCGGCTGGTCGTCCGGACGCGGCACCGAGTCGCGGGCGGCGATGATGCGGTCGATCAGCGCCAGCCAGTCGAGGCGGAACGCCGCCCGGCCGCGATCCAGCGGCGAGGCGACGTGGCCCGGCAGCATCAGGTCGAGCACGCCGACCTTGGCGTGGTTCAGCGCGTAGCGCATCATCAGGCCGCGCATGTCCGCACCGAAGCGGCCCATCTCCAGCGAGAACATCGACTGCCCGGCGACGTCCAGGGTCAGGCGCTGCAGCACCGAGATCAGGTCCACCGGCCGCCCCAGCCGCCCGTCGAGCTCGACGCAGGCGGCGTCGGCGACGCGCAGCATGTGCCGGATCAGGATCGGCATCACCCGCGGCGCGAGAGAGGGCGCGATCACCCGGCGCTGGTGGCGCCAGGCCTCGCCCTCGGCGAGGAACAGCCCCTGCCCCAGGATCGGCCGCAGCACCCGGCGCGTCGGCTCGTTGCGCCGGTAGTTCTCGTGGTTGCCGAGCAGCACGTGCCGGATCGCCGCCGGGTCGTTGAGCAGCAGCTGGCCGCGGCCGAGGAAGCTGCCGGGCAGGATGCCGTGCTCGTAGGCCTCGGGACCCCACAGCTCCAGCGGGTTGCGGCGCAGCACCAGGAACGCCTCCAGCTGCGACCGCCTCCCGGTCCTGAGCGGCGGCGTCGGCAGTCGGAGGTCGTGGGAAGCCAGCATGCGCGGCAGATGGGGTCAGCGCGCCGCCGACGCAACCGCGGGGGCCGCGATCGCGCCGACCTGCACCTGCGCCTGCGCCTGCGCCTGCGCCAGCGCGCGCACGGTGGGATCGAACACGCGGGTGAACGAGGAGGGATGGATGCCCATCCACAGCGTGATCAGCGCCAGCGGCGCCAGCGTCGCCATCTCGGCCGCACTGAGGTCGCGCAGCGCGCCGATCAGCCCCAACGCGGCGCCGAACATCACCCGGCGGTACAGCACCAGCATGTACACCGCCCCCAGGATCATGCTCATGCCGGACAGCAGCGCCACCCAGAAGCCGACCTGGATCGCGCCGATCATCACCAGCAGCTCGCCGACGAAGGCGCCGGTGCCGGGCAGGCCGATATTGGCCATCGCGAACAGCATCATCAGGGCGGCCAGCATCGGCATGCGGTGCGCGACCCCGCCGAAGCCGGCGATCTCGCGCGAGCCGGTGCGGGCCGACAGCATGCCCGTGATCAGGAACAGGGCGGCGATGATGATGCCGTGGCTGAGCATCTGGAACACCGCACCCCCCACCCCGGCACCGTTCAGCGTGAACAGCCCGACCAGGATCAGCCCCATGTGCGAGAACGAGGAGTACGCGACCAGGCGCTTCATGTCGGTCTGCGCCAGGGCGACGATGGCGGCGTAGATCACGGCGACGATGCCGAGCGCGATCATCCAGGGGGCGGCGCGGTGTGCGGCGTCGGGCAGCATGGTGATGGCGAAGCGCAGGAAGCCGTAGGCGCCGGCCTTCGACAGCACGCCGGAGATCAGCACCGCCGCCGGCGCCGGCGCCTCGGTGTAGGCGTCCGGCATCCAGCCGTGCAGCGGGAACAGCGGCAGCTTCACCCCGAAGGCGAGCGCGAAGGCCAGGAACATCCACATCTGGGTCGCCGGCCGGAACGCGGTGTGCATCAGCACCGCGATGTCGGTGGTGCCGGCGATGCGCCACATCCACAGCAGGGCGATCAGCATGAACAGCGAGCCGCCGAAGGTGAACAGGAAGAACTTCAGCGACGCCGCCACCCGCTTCTCGCCGCCCCAGATGCCGATCAGCAGGCTGGACGGGATCAGCGTCGCCTCGAAGAACACGTAGAACACGATGAAGTCGAGTGCCGAGAACAGCCCGACCAGGGTGGTCTCCAGCAGCAGGATGGTCAGCATGTAGTCGCGCACCCGGCTGCCGGCGATGCGCCACGACGCGAGCACCGCGATCGGCGTGAGAGTGGTGGCGAGCAGCACGAACAGCAGGCTGATGCCGTCCAGCCCGACGTGGTACGAGACCCCGAAGCGCGGCATCCACTGCGCCCGCTCCTCGAACTGGAACCCGGCACGGCCCGGCGCGAAGCCGAGCCAGAGCGCCAGCGACAGCACCCACACCAGCAGGCTGGTCCACAGCGCGATCCGCCGCGCCGTCGCTTCCGCGGCCTCGCCGCCGGCGCGCACCAGCAGCAGCAGCAGCGCCCCCAGCAGGGGCAGGAAGGTGACCAGGGAGAGCAGGGGGAGGTGCAATTCGGCCTCGATGCAGCAGCGGCGACGGTCAACGCGGCGAACCTAGCCGTGTTACGATGCATCGGCCAGCGGCCGCGGCCCTAGGCGCGGCCGAACAGGCGCTCGATCTCGTGCCGGCTGAGCTTGAGGTAGGTCGGGCGGCCGTGCGAGCAGGTGGCGGCGCGCGGCGTCGCCTCCATGCGTCGCAGCAGCGCGTCCATCTCGGCGCGCTGCAGCCTGCGGCCGGCGCGTATGCTGCCGTGGCAGGCCATGCGGGCGATCACCGCCTCCAGCCGCGCGGTCAGCACCGTCGCCTGCTCCGGCAGCCCCAGCTCGTCCTCGGCCAGCTCGTCGGCGAGGTCGCGCAGCAGGCCGGCCGGATCGGCAGCGCCGAGCAGCGCCGGCAGGGCGCGCACCAGCACCC
>CAXTNB010000142.1:0-4660 GCA_964245385.1 uncultured Acetobacteraceae bacterium
CGCCGAGCCCGCCCGGCCGGAGGCGCGGGCGCGGCCGGTGCCGGCGGCCCCGGGCGCGACGTCCGGCGTCGCCATCGACTGCGAGGCGCTGTCCAAGGGCTTCGACGGCGTGCCGGTGCTGCGCGACGTGTCGGTGCGCTTCATGAGCGGCAGCGTCAACGTGCTGGCGGGCGAGAACGGTGCCGGCAAGTCCACCCTGTTCAAGCTGATCTCGGGCCAGCTCACCCCCGACGGCGGCGCGCTGTCGCTGCACGGCACCCGGATCCGCCGCTTCGATCCCAAGCAGGCGCAGGCGCACGGGGTCTCGATCATCCCCCAGGAGCTGGCGCCGATCCCGCAGATGCGGCTGTGGCAGAACCTGCTGATCGGCCACGAGACCACCGGCCCCTTCGGCCTGGTGCGGCGCCGCGCGATGATCGCCCAGGCCGCCGAGATGCTCGCCGGGGTCGGCCTCGACCTGGATCCGGCGATGCCGATGCACGCGCTGGGCCTGGCCGCGACGCAGATGGTCGAGATCCTCAAGGCGACCTCGTGGGACAGCCGCATCGTGCTGATGGACGAGCCCTCCTCGTCGCTGTCCTCGCGCGAGACCGAGCAGCTGTTCCGCGTCATCGCCATGCTGCGCGCGCGCGGCACCTGCATCCTCTACACCAGCCACCGCATGGAGGAGATCGAGGCGATCGCCGACACGGTGGCGATCATGCGCGACGGCGCCATCATCCGCCACGAGGCCAGCTCGGCGCTGACCGAGCACCAGATCATCGCCCACATGGTCGGCCGCGAGATCACCGAGCTGTTCCCCGACCGCAAGCTCGAGCGCAACGAGGCCGCACCCGTGCTGCGGGTGCGCGAGCTGCGCGTCGCCGGCTACGACCGCAGCGTCTCGTTCACGCTGCGCCCGGGCGAGATCCTCGGCTTCGGCGGCCTGGTCGGGGCGGGGCGCAGCGAGATGCTGGAGGCGATCTTCGGGCTGCGCGACGCCACCGGCGAGGTCGAGCTCGACGGCAGCGCCCTGCCGCTGGGGCGCATGGAGCAGTCGATCCGCCGCGGCATCGCCATGGTGCCGGAGGACCGCAAGCTCGCCGGGGTGCTGACCTCGCTGTCGATCCTCGACAACGTCACGCTGCCGCATCTCGACCGCTTCACCGGCGTCGCCGGGCTGATCGACAACCCCGCCCGCCGCAGCCGCGCGCTCGACGTGCTCAAGCGCACCCAGGTGCTGTACTCGACGCTGGGACAGCGCGTCGGCACCCTGTCCGGCGGCAACCAGCAGAAGGTGGCGCTGGCGCGCTGGCTGGTCACCGGCATGCCGCGGGTGCTGATCCTGGACGAGCCGACGCGCGGCATCGACGTCGGCGCCCGCTCCGAGCTGTACCGCCTGATCAACGACCTCGCGGCACAGGGGGTGGCGATCCTGCTGGCCTCGTCGGACATGCCCGAGCTGATCAACCTGTCGCACCGGGTGCTGGTGATGCGCGCGGGCGGGATCATGGGCGAGCTGCACAAGGACGAGCTGGATCAGGAGCGCATCCTGCGCCTGGCGATGGGGAGGGCGAACGGTGCAGAGTCCGATGCAGCTGACTGAGGCGGCGGGATCGCCGGCCCGCGCCCGACAGGGGCTGGACGCGCGCCAGCTCATGCGCTTCGCGCTGCGCTACGCCCTGGTCATCATCCTGTTCCTGTTCCTGGTGACGCTCGCGGTGTCCAACCGGTCGTTCCTGACCGTGTCGAACATGAACGTCATCCTGATCCAGGTGGCGGCGAACGCGCTGCTGGCGACCGGTGCCACCTTCGTGATCCTGACCGGCGGCATCGACCTCTCGGTCGGCAGCATCGTCGGCCTCGCCGGCGTGGTCGCCGCCCTGTTCGCGCAGAACGACGGCGCGCTGACCTGCGCCGAGGCGGTGGCGCTGGGCGTGCTCGCCGGCGGCGCGATCGGCGCCTTCAACGGGCTGCTGGTGGCGTTCGCCAAGGTGCCGCCGTTCGTCGCCACGCTCGGCAACATGACGGTCGCCTCCGGGCTCGCCTTCGTGTTCAGCGACGGCCAGCCGATCTCCGGGCTGTCGGACCAGTTCCTGTCGCTGTCGGGCACCATCGGGGCGATCTCGATCCCGGTCGTGGTGATGATCGTGGTGGTGCTGCTCTCCTGGGTGGTGCTGGCGCGGACCAGGTTCGGCATGCACATCTACGCCGTCGGCGGCAACGCGCACGCGGCCCGGGTCGCCGGCGTCAGCCTGCTGCGCACGCGCTTCGCCGTCTACACCATCTCCGGCGTGCTGGCGGGGATCGCGGGCGTGCTGCTGGCGGCGCGCGCCACCGCGGGCATCGCCAACACCGGCACCGGCTACGAGCTGAACGCGATCGCCGCCGCGGTGATCGGCGGCATCAGCCTGATGGGCGGCCGCGGCTCGCTGATCGGCACCATCTTCGGCTTCCTGATCATCGGCGTGCTCGACAACGGGCTCAACATCATCAACGTCTCGCCCTTCTACCAGCTGATCGTGAAGGGCCTGATCATCATCGGCGCGGTGTTCGTGGACAGCATCACGCACCGTACCGACGACTGAACATCGAGCAGAAACGGGGGAAACATGAAGATCGGGTTCGGCATCAAGGCGGCGCTGGCGGGATGCGGCCTGCTCGGGACGATGGCGGCGGCGGGACCCGCGCTGGCGAGCAAGGAGCAGCCGGTGATCGGCGTCACCGTCTACGACATGAGCTCGTTCATCTCGGCGGGCAAGCAGGGGGTGGAATCGATCGCGAACGCCAACCACGCCAAGGTGCTCTGGAACTCGGCGCACATGGACGTCAACGGGCAGATCTCGCAGATCCAGCAATTCATCAACCAGAAGGTCGACGCGATCGTCATCGCCGCCGTGAACTCGGCGACGCTGGCGCCGCAGGTGGCGGCCGCCAAGTCGGCCGGGATCCCGGTCGTGATCACCAACCTCACGGTCAACCCGGAGGCGCAGAAGAACGCCGTGTCCTATGTCGGTCCCGACGACGTCAAGGCGGGCGAGCAGGAGGCGCAGCACCTGGTCGACGCGATCGGCGGCAAGGGCGGCGTGGTGGTGCTGCAGGGCCCGCTCGGGCAGTCCGGCGAGATCGACCGCACCAAGGGCATACGCAACGTGCTGGCGAAGAACCCGGGCGTGACCCTGCTCGCGATCCAGCCGGCGAACTGGAAGCGCACGGAGGCGTACAGCGTGGCGCAGGACTTCCTGTCGCGCTACGGCAGCAAGATCAGCGGCGTGATCTCCGAGAACGACGACATGGCGATCGGCACCATACAGGCGCTGAAGGAGAAGGGGCTGGCCGGCAAGATCCCGGTGAGCGGCGTCGACGGCATCAAGGACGGCATGCGCGCGGTGCGCGACGGCACCCTGCTGGAGACCAACCTGCAGGACGGCCCGCTGGAGCTCGGCATGGCGACCCAGGTCGCGATCGACCAGGCGCAGGGCAAGCCGATCCCGTCGCTCGCCATGTTCGTCATGCCCGAGATCACCAAGGACAACGTCTCGCACTATTACGGGCAGATGTTCGTCTCGCCGCAGAAGTTCATCGCCGACCTGCCCGCGCTGGTGAAGCAGAACCTCGTCTCCGGGCACTACGCGGAGCAGTAGCGCCATGTCGAACTTCGAGGCCGCCTTCGACCTCACCGGCCAGGTCGCCCTCGTCACCGGGGGTGCGAGCGGCATCGGCCACGCGATCGCCCAGGCGCTGGGCGGGGGGGGGGGCCGGCGGGTGCTGGTCGCCCGCGCGGGCGCGGTGGGGGCGGGCGCCGCGGCGCTGCCGGGCGGGGGGCACGTGGGCTGCGCGGTCGACCTGCTCGACCGCGCGCGGCTCGAACCGGCGCTGGCGACGGCGGCGGAGCAGGTCGGCGAGGTCGACGTGCTGGTCAACAATGCCGGCATCGTGCGGCTGGCGCCGGCGGAGAGCCTGGCCGAGGCGGACTGGGACCAGACGCTGGCGGTGAACCTGAAGGCGCCGTTCCTGATGTGCCAGCTGGTCGGACGCCGCATGCTGCAGCGCGGGCGGGGGCGCATCATCAACATCGCCTCGCAGGCCTCGCTGGTGGCGCTGCACGAGCACGTCGCCTACAGCGTGAGCAAGGCCGCGATCGTCAGCATGACCCGGACGCTGGCGCTGGAGTGGGGACCGCGCGGCATCAACACCAACGCGATCAGCCCCACCGTGGTCGATACCGAGCTGGGGCGTCAGGCCTGGGCGGGGGAGAAGGGCACGCTGTTCAGGCAGAAGATCCCGACCGGCCGCTTCGCCCGGCCCGACGAGATCGCGATGGCCGCCCTGTTCCTGGCCAGCGGTGCGGCGGCCATGATCAACGGCGAGAACCTGGTGGTGGATGGCGGCTACACGATCCAGTAGCGCCGGCCGGCGACACGGGGCGCCACGTTGAAAGCCCGCGCGGATGGTCTATGTCTCAGCCATGGACAAGAACACGCCCGACGCCGATGCCGCCGACCTGCCGCCCGCGCAGACCGAAGGGCCGCCGGCCACGCCCGCGCGCGAGATCGGCGGTCCGAAGGAGCGCGATCCGACGCGCTACGGCGACTGGACGGTCAAGGGCCGCTGCATCGACTTCTGAGGCCGGCACGCCTCAGATCGGGCCGCCTGCCTCCTGCTGCCAGCCGGACCGCAC
>CAXTNB010000142.1:4670-6991 GCA_964245385.1 uncultured Acetobacteraceae bacterium
CCAGGTACAGCCCGACCACGAACACCAGGTTGGCGAGCGCGTTGAACTGCATCGCCATGCGGAACGGCGGATGCGACGTCCCGGCCTGGAACAGGCTGTAGAGCAGGAACGGCACCGAGAGCGGCCGGAAGCCCTGCAGCATGAAGCGGAGCGGATTGGCGTGACCGGGACGCACCATCGGCCGCATCCGGCTGATCGACAGGTAGAAGGCGAAGCCGAGCGCCCAGGTCAGGCCGTTCCACAGCGCCGACTCCACGCTCAGGTCGCCGGCCATGAAGATGGCGATGACGGCGGCGGCGTCGAGCACGATGGCGCCGAGCTGCATGCTCATGCCGACGTCGAACGCGCTCGGCTTCTCCCCGAACCGGTCGGCCAGGGGCTGGAACACCCGCTCGAGCAGCCAGCTATCCGCTCGGTTGACGGCGTCGGCGACGTTCATGAGCGCCCTGTCGCCCGCGGCGCGTCCGGCGTCAAGCGGCGGCGAGGCGCATGACGTCGGCGATCCTGCGCCGGCTGGCCCGGCACCAGATCGCGTTATCGCTGCTGCTGCTGCTCGCCTGGACCGAGGAGACGGCGTGGCGGCTGCGCGGCGACGCCTCCTACGACCTGCTCAACTACCACCTGTACGGCCCCTTCGCGCTGCTGCACGGCAAGTGGGGACGCGATCTGGCGGCGGCGCAGAGCCAGGGCTTCCTGCCGCCCACCCTCGACATCCCCTACTACCTGCTGGCCCGCCACCTCGGCGACGTCCATCAGCTCAACCTGCTGCTGGCGCTGCCGGCGGCCGTCGCCCTGGCGCTGTGCTTCCTGGTCACGCTTCGCCTGACCGGCGCGCGCGGCGCGACCGACCGCCTGCTGGCGCTGGCCGCGGTCGCGATCTCCGCCACCGGGGCCGCGACCCACTCGGTGCTGGCCACCTCGATGAGCGACATGGTGCCCTGCGCGCTGGTGCTGGGCGCGATGCTGCTGCTGCTGCGACACGCCGAGGCGGCGCGCGATGGCAGCCTGCCGCGCGGCGGCCGGGAGGCGCTGCTCCACCTGCTGCCCGGTCTGCTGGTGGGGATGGCGCTGGGGCTGAAGCTCACCTTCTCCAACGTGGCGGTCGGGCTCGTGGCGGCGGTGCTGGCGCGCTCGGACCTGTATCCGCTGCTGCGCCTGCGCATGGCCTTCCTGTTCTGCCTCGGCGCCGGCGTCGCCACCCTCTTGGTCGGCGGCTGGTGGTGGTGGCGGCTCTGGCAGTTCTCCGGCAACCCGCTGTTCCCTCTCTACAACGACGTGTTCCGCTCGCCGCTGGCTTGGCCCGGCGACTTCGTCGATCGCCGCTTCCTGCCGCACGACGCGCTGCACGCGCTGCTCTACCCGCTGCTGTGGGCGGTCCGTCGCGCGCCGCTGATCACCGAGCTGGACCAGCCGATGCGCGACCCGCGTATCGCGCTCGCCCTGCTGGCGACGGGCGTGCTCCTGCTGCGCAGCCTGCGCCGCCCCGCCGCCGGGCGCGGCGCGGCGCGCTTCGCCGGCGTGTTCTTCGTGGTGTCGTTCGTGCTGTGGGAGGTGCAGTTCTCCATCTTCCGCTACCTCTCGGTGCTGGAGCTGCTGAGTGCCACCATGCTGGCGATGCTGGCAGGCGAAGTCGCGCCGTCAGGGCCGGCGCGCCGCGCGGTGCTCGGGGCGGCGGTGCTGCTGCTGGTCGCCCTGCGCCTGACCACCATCTACCCGAACTGGGGCCGCCTGCCGCAGCCGGGCGGCCGGCCGCTCAGCGTGCAGATCCCCCGACTGCCGGACGACGCGCTGGTGCTGCTGCTCGATCCCGCGCCGCTGGCCTACCTCGCGGTGTTCGAGCCGGACCGCGTGCGCTTCCTCGGCGTCAACAACAACCTGACCCAACCCTGGGACGGCGGAGCGATGCAGGATCGCATCCGGGCCGCGATCGCCGCACAGCGGGTGCATCTCTACGGCGTGGAAGCGCCGTACTTCGACCAAGACACCGAGGGCGCCGACCGCGCACTGGCCAGCTACGGCCTGCATCGCGCGGCATGCCGAGCGGTGACCGGCAACATCATCGGCGTGCCGACCAGGCTCTGCGCGCTGGCGCGCCAGCGGGTCGCTGGACGAGGAAGCCAAGGGCTCCGCCCTTGACCCGCTGGGGCCGGCGGCCCCAGGCCCCGGTTCAGGGTGGCGGCGCCATCGCTGGCGCCGCCCTGTCAACCCTCGCCGGTCGCCGCCAGGATCACTCCGTGGTCTGGTTGCGCCGGCGGATCGCGGCTCCCAGGATGTCGCCGAGCGAGGCGCCGCTGTCGGACGAGCCGTACTCGTTGATCGCC
>CAXTNB010000143.1:0-960 GCA_964245385.1 uncultured Acetobacteraceae bacterium
GGGCATCACGCCGCAGCCGCCGTGCAGGCCGATCGCCATCGGCCGCCGCATCCCGCCGTCATGGTGCGGCTTCCAGCAGCGCCGCGCTCTTGCCGCGCAGGTCGGCGAGGTAGCATGCCGGGTCGAGGCCGCTCCCGGTCGCCTCCTGGAGGATGCGGTCGCGATGGCGGCTCCGGCCATGCTGGTGCACGTGCCGTCCGAGCCAGCTCGTCAGCGCCCCGTAGCGCCCCTCCTGCAGCCCCGCCGCGACCGCCTGGTCGCGGCCGGCGGCGGCGAAGAACTGCGACGACATGATGTTGCCCAGCGTGTAGGTCGCGAACGAGCCGACATAGCCGGACGACCAATGCACGTCCTGCAGCACGCCGCGCGCGAGATCGGGAACCTCCAGTCCGAAGCTGCGCGCCATGCGTTCGTTCCAGAGCCCGGGCAGATCCGCCACGTCGCACTCGCCTGCCACCAGCGCGGCCTCGAGCTCCACCCGGAGCATGATGTGCGCGTCGTAGGTCAGCTCGTCCGCCTCGATCCGGATCAGCCCGCGCCGCGGCGCGTTCACGCTGCGCCAGAAGGCGTCCACCGTGACGCCGCGAAGCTGCTCGGGAAACACGTCGCGCAGCGCACCGTAGTGCAGCTCCCAGAAGCCACGCGACCGGCCGATCCGGTTCTCGTAGAGACGGGACTGCGACTCGTGCAGGCCGAAGCTGCTGCCGCCCACCGCGTAGAGGTTGATGAGGTCGATGGCGCCGATGCCGCGCGTCCAGCGCTCCGCCACCCCTTGCTCGTAGATGCCGTGTCCCGCCTCGTGCCACAGCGCGAACAGGCCGCCGCGCAGGAAATCCTCTCGGAATCGCGAGGTGATCCGCACGTCGTCGCGGGTCATCGAGATCTCGAAGGGATGCACCGTGTCGTCGATGCGTCCGCGGGAAAAATCATAGCCCAGCTTCTCCGCGATCGCCGCGGCGA
>CAXTNB010000143.1:970-6981 GCA_964245385.1 uncultured Acetobacteraceae bacterium
TCGCTGGCCCTCGATCGGGTAGCGCTGGCGCATGAACCCGTCCGGCGGGTCGACGTCGCGCACGCTCTCCAGCAGCGGTGCGATGCCGGCACGCAGCGCCGCGAACAGCGGCTCCAGCCGCGCCAGCGTCATCGCCGGCTCGTACTGGCCGAGCAGGGCGTCGTAAGGATGCTCCGCGTAGCCGATCGCCTCGGCCAGCTCGCGCTGCAGCGCGAAGATCCGCTTCAGCGTCGGCGCGAACACCGCGAAGTCGTTCGCCTGTCGCGCGGCGATCCAGGCCGCGTGCGCGGTGGTCTTCAGGCTCGCCATCTCGACCAGGAGCGCCTCGGGAATGCGGCGCATCGTCTCGATCTGCCCGGCGAACTCCGAGAGCAGGTCGCGCTCGCCCGCCTCCAGGGTCTCTGGGCGCTCCTGCGCGGATGCGATGGCGTCGCGCATGCGGGGTCCGGTCGCGCATTCGCGCGCCAGCGCGGTGAGGGTCGCGACCTGGTGGCCGCGCGCGGCGTTGCCGCCCGGCGGCATGTGCGTGCGCGCGTCCCAGGACAACAGGTTCATCGTGCAGAGCAGGTCGTTCAGCCGCGCCGCCTCGGCGGCGAGTTCGACATCCGGCATGGGCTTCTCCTAGGTGGGGTGCCGATCCGGCTCGACGGGTTGGGCCTGATCGCGAACGAGGTGGCAGGCGACCGCCCGGCCCGGTGCGACCATGCGCAGGCTCGGCGCGTCGGTGGCGCATTCCGGCCGAGCGTGGGCGCAGCGCGAGCGGAACACGCAGCCGGTCGGGAGTTCGGATGGAAACACGACTGCCGCCTCGGCATGCGGCGCGCGGGCGAGGCGCTGCCGCGGATCCAGGGTCGGAGCCGACGCGATCAGCAGTCTCGTGTAGGGATGCAGGGGATCTCTGAACAGATCCTCGCTGGCCGCGAGCTCGACCAGCGTGCCGCGATACATCACCGCGACCCGGTGCGAGATGTGGCGCACCAGCCGCAGGTCGTGCGCGATGAACACGATCGCGAGCTTCAGCTGCGACTGCAGCGCGATCAGCAGGTTCACGATCTGCGCCTGCACCGAGACATCGAGCGCCGATACCACCTCGTCGGCGACGATGATCTCCGGCCGCACCGACAGGGCGCGCGCCATGGCGATCCGCTGCAGCTGCCCGCCGGAGAACTGGTGCGGCCGCCGGTGCAGCAGCGTCGAGGGCAGCCGGACGAGATCGAGCAGCGCCGCCATCTCGGCCGGTACGGCGGCGGCGTCGCAGATGCGATGCACCCTGAGCGCCTCGCCGAGCGTCTGTGCCACCGTCATCCGCGGGTTGAGCGCGCTGAGCGGGTTCTGGAACACCAGCTGCACCCGACGGTGGAACGCCCGGCGCTTGGCGCCGCGGATGGTGGCGAGGTCGCGGCCGCGATACAGCACGCGGCCGGCATCGCACGGATGCAGGGCGGTGAGGCAGCGGGCGAGCGTCGACTTGCCGGAGCCGGACTCGCCCACGATGCTGAACGCCTCGCCGGCGGCGACGGCGAGGCTGACCCCACGCAGGGCGTGCACGGAGGGCGGCTCACGGCCGCGCGCAAGGTCGAGCAGCGACCGGCGCCGGCCGAACCGCTTCGACACGCACTGCGCCCGCAGGAGAGGGGTGGCCTCGCTCAGGGCCTCGCTCCGACCGCGACACCCGGGACCGGCGCGGCCCATGGCGGGACGGCAAGTTCTGCCTGCCGCAGGCAGGCGACGGCGTGTTCCGGAAGCACCGGCTCCAGCGGCGGCACGGTCGCCGTGCAACGCGCCTGCGCCGCCTGACAGCGCGGGTGGAACGCGCAGCCCACGGGCCGATGCGCGATGGCGGGGGTGGTGCCCTCGATCGCACTCAGCATCATGCGCGGCCGGCCGCCGCCGGGGACCGAACCGAGCAGGCCGCGCGTGTAGGGATGCCGCGGCTCCGCGAACAGCGCCGCCACCGGGCCGCTCTCGACGATGCGACCGGAATACATGACGACGACGTGCTCGCACAGCCGCGCCACCACGCCGAGGTCGTGCGTGACCAGCACGATGCTCATGCCGAGACGGTCGCGAAGCGACAGCAGCAGTCGGAGGATCTCCTCCTGGATGGTCACGTCCAGCGCGGTGGTGGGCTCATCGGCGAGCAGCAGCCCGGGCTCGGAAGCCAGCGCGATCGCGATCATCACACGCTGCAGCATGCCCCCGGAGAACTGGTAGGGAAGGTCGCGCAGCCGATCGGCCGCGTTCGGTATGCCCACGAGGTCGAGCAGCTCGATCGCGCGATCACGCCGGTCGCGTCGGTCGAGCGTCGTGTGCGCGGCCAGACTCTCGGCGATCTGCGTCCCCACGGCGAGGACGCGGTTCAGCGCGGTTGCCGCATCCTGGGTGATCAGCGCGATCTCGCGGCCGCGGATCGCGCGCATCTCCCGCTCGCCCAGTGCCATGAGGTCCTGACCGCGCCACAGCACGGCGCCACCGAGCCGAGCCTCGCGTGGCGGCTGGCGCATGATCGCGCGCAGCATCTGGCTCTTGCCCGAGCCGCTCTCGCCGACGACTCCCAGGATCTCGCCGCGCCGCAGCGACAGGCTGACGCTGTCCACCGCGCGCGGCGCGTCCGGTCCGGCGCCGAAGGCCACCGAGACATCGCGCAGTTCGAGTTGCGGCGTCACCGGCGCACGCCGAGCAGCACGCCGAGCCCGTCGCCGGCGAGGCTGAAGGCGAGGCCGGTGAGGACGATGGCGATGCCCGGGAACACGGTCATCCACCAGGCCGTGGTGATGTAGTTCTTGCCGCTCGCGATCAGGGCGCCCCATTCCGCGACCGGCGGCTGCGCGCCGAGGCCGAGATAGCCGAGGCTCGACCCGAGCAGGATCGAGAGCGCCATGTCGGTCATCCAGAACACCAGCACCGCCGTCACCGCGTTCGGGACCAGGTGCCGGAAGATGATCCGCGTCCGCCCGTAGCCCATCGCGCGCGCGGCCGTGGCGTAGTCGAGCCGGCGCTGCGTCTTGATCTCGGCCAGCATCAGCCGCGCGTAGAACACCCATCCGACCAGCGCCGTCGCCACGTACATGTTGGACAGGCCCGGCCCCAGCACGGTGACGATGGCGATCACCAGCACCAGGAAGGGAAACGCGACCACGACGCCGACCATCTGCACCAGCAGGAATTCGGCGACGCCGCCGAAGAAGCCCGCCAGCGCTCCGACGACGGTGCCGAGCAGGAGTGCGGGAACCGTCGCGAACACTGCGATCTGCATGTCCACGGCGTAGCCCCAGATCACGCGCGAGAGCATGTCGCGGCCGAACTCGTCGGTGCCGAACGGATGCGCCGGGCTCGGCCCATGCAGGAGGTTGGCGTAATCGAAATGCAGCGGACTCATCGGCGCGACGAACTGCGGCATTACGGCGAGCCCGGTGCTGAGCGCCAGGATCACGAGGCCGGCCAGCAGAGCGTTCGGGCGCGGCCGCGTCGTCGCGTCCGCCGCAGGCCGGACGAGATCCGGGACGGCGTTCAAGCCTCGCTCCTCGGATCGAGTGCCGACTGCAGCAGGTCGGTCACCAGCAGCGTCAGCACCACCAGCGTCGCCAGCGTCAGGGTCAGCGCCTCGATCACCGGGTAGTCGCGCGCGAAGACGCTGTCGATCATCAGGGTGCCGACGCCGGGGATGGCGAACACCGTCTCGGTGACGACGGCGCCGCCGAGCAGGGTGCCCGCGCTCAGTCCGAACAGCGCCACCGTCGACCCCAGGGCGTTGCGCAGGACGTGGCGCCGCAGCACCAGGGAAGGCTCCAGGCCCTTGAGCCGCGCGAACTCGACGTGCGGCGAGTCCAGCACCTCGCAGATCGAGGCGCGCAGGTTCCGCATCAGGACGGCCGACAGGCTCAACGACAGCGACAGCGCCGGCAGCAGCAGGTGGACCAGATGCTCGCGCATCCCGTCGCCGTAACCGCCCACCGGCAACAGACGCAGCCGTGCGGCCAGGAGCGTCAGCATCACGATGCCGATGTAGAAGGTCGGCATCGACAGCCCCACCTGGAACGCGCCGCGTATCAGCGTGTCGAGCCCGCCACCCCGGTTCAGGGCGGCCAGCAGGGCGAGCGGAACCGAGATCGCCACCGCTATCAGCGACGCCATGACGGTCAGCTGCAGCGTGACCG
This sequence comes from uncultured Acetobacteraceae bacterium, assembly GCA_964245385.1. Lineage (GTDB taxonomy): Bacteria > Pseudomonadota > Alphaproteobacteria > Acetobacterales > Acetobacteraceae > Lichenicoccus. The sequence goes on from CAXTNB010000143.1 coordinate 5,128, forward strand.
GCAGGCGCTGCAGGATCAGCTGGGAGACCGGCACGCCGAGGCGGTTGGAGCGGCCCAGGTCGCCGCGCGCGAGATCGCCGACGTAGTGCACGAACTGGACCATGAGCGGCCGATCCAGGCCGAGACGCGCGTTTTCCTGTGCGACCTCGGCATCGGTGACACGATCGCCGATCTGGGCGCTCGCCGGATCGCCCGGCAGGAGATGCACGATCAGGAACGTGACGACGACGATCGCGGCCAGGGTCGGGATCGCCTGCAGCATCCGCCGGAGGCTCCTGACGCCGTTCACCGCGCGAGCCAGGTGTCGGTGAAGATGTTGTTTCCGAGCGGCAGTTGCCGGAACCCGATCACGGCACGCCGGAGCACCACGGCATACGGGGTCTCGAACAGACGCACGATCGGGCCGTCCGCGAACCGCCGCTGTATGCGCGCATACTCCTCGGCGCGGCGGCGCGGATCAAGTTCGGTTTCGGATGCGAGGTACAGCTGCTCGGCCTGCGCATCGTGCCAGCCGGTATGCTGCGCGCCGTTGGTCGGCGAGTAGACGAAATACGAGGTGATCTCCTCCGGATCGGCGATATCGTCGGTCCACATGCTGAGCCGCATCGTGAACGCGCCGGTCCGGTAGAGATCGGTCAGCGTGCCAAAGTCGAGTTGCCGCAGATGCAGCTCGACGCCGATGCCGGACCACATCTCCTGCAGCGCCGTGCCGATCTCGATCTCGTGCTCGCTGCCGGCGAGCACCAGCATCACGGCCTGGAACCCGTGCGGGTATCCGGCCTCGCGAAGCAGCGCCCTCGCCTCGTCGGGATCGGTGCGCGTCGCGTCCGGGACATCGACGTGCAGGGGCGTCGCGTGCGACATGTACGAGGTCAAGTCGGCGCCGACGCCGCGCGTGACGATCCGGATCAGGCCGGGCCGATACACCGCATCGTTCAGCGCGCGGCGCACCTGAGGAGACGACAGCGGGTTCCTGGCACCATCGGGCAGGGCCGGTCGAGCGTTCAGGATGACGTAGTCGGTGCGGGTGGAAGGGAGCAGCTGCAGCCGAAGCCGCGGATCGTTCTGCAGTTCCGCCACGCGCGAGAACGGCACCATCTCGGCGCCGTCCAGTTCACCGGACTGCACCTTGAGGATCCTCGTGGCGTCGTCCGGCACGACCTGGAACGTGATGCCGTCCAGATAGGGAAGCGGCTTCTTGTCCGCCCCGAGGTCCCAGTAGAAGGGATTGCGGCGCAGGCGCATCGTCGCGCCGTGCACCCAGGATTGCAGCACGAACGGACCGGAGGTCACCGGATGCTGCTCGAATGCCGCGGCCTTCTCGTAGTCGTTGGCACCGGGAGCAGCGTTGAACTGCCGCTCGGGCAGTATGGCGCTGTTGAACACGCTCAGCGCGGCGAGGATGGTCGGATCCGGACGACGCAGATGCAGCATGATCGTTCCGGCATCGACGATCTGGACGTCGCGGATCGCGCCGAGCAGGAAGTTCCAGATGCCGTTCCGTGGATCCCGCGCGCGGTCGAGCGACCACTTGACGTCGCCGGCGGTGATCGGCGTGCCATCGGAGAACCGGATCCCCTGGCGCAGCTCGAGCGTGACGGAGAGACCGTCGCGTGGCACCTGCCACGCGGCCGCGAGTCCGGGCCGCACCCCGCGGCCATCGTCCGGCGGCAGCAGCAGCGTGTCGTACAGGCTGGAGAGAATCCAGATGTCGGCGTTGCTGTCGGTGAGGACCGGATCGAGCAGCAGGCTGTCGACGTAGCGACCATAGATCATGATGCCGCCGCGCACCGGGAGGGGGGTCGGCGCATCGGCGTGCGCGTGACAACCGATGGCGAACAGGACGAGGATCAG
>CAXTNB010000144.1:0-6935 GCA_964245385.1 uncultured Acetobacteraceae bacterium
GCGCTGCATCAGCGAGCGTTCACGCCGGAGCAGGGCTGGGACCAGGCCGCGATGACGGCGCTGCTCGACATGCCGGGCTGCTTCGCCTGCCTGCACGCGGCGGCCGATCCGGCGCATCCGGCCGGCGGCGTGCCGTGCGGCATGGCGCTGCTTCGGGTGACGGCGGACGAGGCGGAGCTGCTGACGATCTCCGTGCTGCCGGACTCGCGCGGCCGCGGCGTGGGTGCCGCGCTGCTCGAGGCGGCGGTCGCCGAGGCGGCGCGTCGCGGCGCGGTGCGGGTGTTCCTCGAGGTCGCCGAGGGCAACGCGTCGGCGCGCGCGCTGTACGACCGGCACGGCTTCGTCCCGGTCGGCCGCCGCCGGGACTACTACCCCGACGGATCGCATGCGCTGGTGCTGACCCGCGCGTGGTCCAGGCCGGGCTGAGGCGGCCGGCTCACCGGCGGCGGATCGCGATCAGCCGGGTGCCGTGCGGGCCGGCCTCGTCCGAGACCAGGGTGTGGCCGAGCGACACCGCGTTGTCCGTCACGTTGCGCCGCGGCTCCTCGCCCAGCAGCCGCACCTGCAGCAGCTCGCCCGGCTGCATCCGGTCGAGCGCCAGCCGCGTGCGCACGAAGGTCATCGGGCAGGTCTCGCGGGTGATGTCGAGTTCTTGCATTGCTGTCGCGATCCGCAGGCTGATTTCGTGTCCCCGTCTCAGGACATGGACGTCTCATGAGTAAGGACGGAATACACATTGCGGCAACTCGAATAAAAACTATATAGCTTTTTCGTCTTTGTTGCGGAGCAGGGTGGACATGACCGAGCAGTCGGCAGAGGCGGACATGCTGGAACTGACTGCCCAGATCGTCTCCGCGCACGTGTCCAACAACTCGGTCGCCCCCGACGCCCTGCCCGGGTTGATCCAGGACGTGTTCCGCACCCTGTCCAGCGTCGATCGCGAGGCGACGCCGGCGGACAAGCCGCAGCCCGCGGTCGCGGTGCGCAAGTCGGTGTTCCCCGACTACATCGTCTGCCTGGAGGACGGCAAGAAGCTCAAGATGCTCAAGCGCCACCTCAAGACCGCCTACGACATGACCCCGGAACAATATCGCGAGCGCTGGGGCCTGCCCGCGGACTATCCCATGGTGGCGCCCGACTACGCCCGTCACCGCTCGGCGCTGGCCAAGCAGATCGGCCTCGGCACCAAGCCGCGCGCCGCTTCCTAGCGGCGGCCGAGCGCGGCGTCCCCGGCGGATCGCGTTATATCCTAATTGGACAAGGTCCGCCGTCATCGGCTACGCCGCCTTGGGATGAACGCGCGCGGGCACGAGGGTAGCCACCGGTGAAGGCGATCGGATCGCGGATAGAGCGGCTGTGCGTCGAGCGCGGGCTCAAGATGACCGGCCAGCGACGCGTCATCGCCCGCGTGCTCTCCGAGGCGGAGGATCACCCGGACGTCGAGGAGCTGTATCGGCGCGCGACCACGCTCGATTCCCGCATCTCGGTGGCGACGGTCTACCGCACGGTGCGGCTGCTGGAAGAGAAGGGCATCCTGGAGCGGCGCGATTTCGGCGGCGGACGCGCGCGCTACGAGGCGACCGAGCACGGCCATCATTATCATCTGATCGACATCGAGACCGGCAAGGTCATCGAGTTCGAGGACGCGGAGCATGAGCAGCTGATGCGACAGATCGCGAGTCGGCTGGGATTCGACCTGGTCTCCCACCGCATGGAGCTGTTCGCGCGCCGGCGTCGCGAAGTCGAGCAGGGCCGCGACGCCGGCGCCGTGCACGCCGGCACGCTGGGGGCCGGCACGCTGGGGGCCGGCACGATGGGGTCGGATGCCAAGGAGTACCAGCCCCCCGCGCCGGGCCGCGACGGAGCCGCACGGTGAGCCTGACGACGCCGATCGTCGCCCCGCCGCTCTCGCTCCATGCCGCGCCGAACCTCGCGGCCGGCGGCTTCGGCGAACTCCGCGCCGGCAACCTCGCGGTGCGCATCGCCACCACCGCCGCCGAGCGCGACGCCGCACAGGCGCTGCGCTACCGCATCTTCTACGACGAGATGGGGGCGAGACCGGACGAGCGCGCGCGGCGGCTGCGGCGCGACGTCGACCTGTTCGACGACGTCGCCGACCCTCTGCTGGTCATAGACCACGCGGTGAGCGCGGGCCCGCGCGGGGTGGTCGGCACCTACCGGCTGGTGCAGAACGAGGGTGCCGAGCGGGTCGGCCGCTTCTACACCTCGTCGGAGTACGACATCAGCCGGATCACCGGCTTTCCCGGACGCCTGCTCGAGCTGGGCCGTTCCTGCGTCGACACGAAATATCGCGGGCGCGCCGCGATGCAGCTGCTGTGGCGCGGCATCGCCGCCTACGTGTTCCTGCACCGCATCGACGTGATGTTCGGCTGCGCCAGCCTGCCCGGGATCGATCCGGAGCGGCTGCGCGACGAGCTCACCTTCCTCTACCACAACCACCTCGCGCCGCCGGCGCTGCGGCCGCGCGCGGTGCCGGAGCGCTACGTCGAGATGCGTCGCTGCGACCCGGGCGCCATCGACCATCGCCGGGTGCAGCTGCAGCTGCCGCCGCTGATCAAGGGCTACCTGCGGCTCGGCGGCTTCATCGGCGACGGCGCCGTGGTCGACACCCAGTTCAACACCACCGACGTGGCCGTGGTGGTCAAGACCGACCTGATCACCGACAAGTACTACCGCCACTACGAGCGCCAGCTCCGCGACGCGCTGGATTGACGGCGTCGGCAAGTCGGGGCTCGGGTGCCTGGCGGATGCTCGCCGCCGGGGCGCTCACGGCGCTGGCGCTGCCGCCGTTCGGGCTGGTGCCGATCCTGCTGCTCACCGTGCCGCTGCTGCTGCGACGCCTCGACGCCGCCGCCTCGTCCGGCGCCGCCCTGCGCCACGGCTTCGCCTTCGGCTTCGGGTTGTACTGCGCCGGCCTTTACTGGATCACCGACGCGCTGCTGACCCGCCTCGACGTGTTCTGGTGGGCGTTGCCGCTGGCGACCCCGCTCTGCGCCGTCCCGCTCGCGATGCTGATCGCGATCCCGTGCGCGCTGAGCCGCGCCGCGCCGCCGGGGTTCCGACGCGCCGCCCTGCTGGCCGGCCTCTGGACCGCCGCCGACATCGTCCGCGAGTACGCCTTCACCGGCTTTCCCTGGAACCCGCTGGGCAGCGCCTGGGAGTGGTCCGGTCCCGCCTGGTCGAGCCGGATCGGCGACGTCATGATCCAGCCGGCGGCCTGGATCGGCGTGCACGGGCTGACGCTGCTCACCCTGCTCGCCGCGGCGACGCCGGCGCTGGGCCGACGCGCCGTCGCCCGTGGCCTGCTGCTGCTCGGGCTGTGGGCCGCCGCGGGTGCCGCCCGGCTCGCCTGGCTGCATACGCTGCCCGGGGAGGGGCCGCTGGTGGTGCTGGTGCAGGGCGACATCCCGGAGGTCGAGAAGCTCGACCGCGCCTGGGCGCTGCAGAGCTTCCGCAGCTACCTTCGCCTGACCGCGGACGGGATGCGGCAGGCGCGCGCGCGGCGGGACGCCGAGCCGCGCGACGGGCGGCCGATCGTCTTCGCCTGGCCGGAGAGCGCCTTTCCGGGGCTGCTCGACGAGGACGCGCAGGCGCGACGGATCATCATGGCCCAGGCCCCCGGCGCCGCCGCCGGGCTGATCGGCGGGGTGCGCTTCGGCGCCGACGGCCGGCCGCGCAACAGCCTGTTCGCGCTGCTGCCGGACCTGACCCTGGCGGCGGTCTACGACAAGGCGCACCTGGTGCCGTTCGGCGAGTACCAGCCGCCGCTGCTGCCGATCCAGGTCGTGCCCGGCGGCGGCTTCGCGGCGGGGCCCGGCCGGCGCACCCTGCGCCTGCCCGGCATCGCCTCGTTCTCGCCGCTGATCTGCTACGAGGTCATCTTCCCCGGCGAGGTGGTCGATCCCGCCGACCGGCCGGCCTGGCTGCTGAACATCACCAACGACGCCTGGTACGGCGACAGCGCCGGCCCGCGGCAGCACCTCGCCGCCGCCCGGATGCGTGCCGTGGAGGAGGGGCTGCCGATCGCCCGCGCCGCCAACACCGGCATCTCGGCCGCCTATGACGGGCAGGGACGCGAGCTGGCGCGGCTCGGCTGGGGACGTCCGGGCAGCCTGGTGGTGGCGCTGCCGGCGCCGCTGCCGCCGACCCTGTTCAGCCGCTACGGCGTCTTGATCCCGGGTGTGCTGGCGGCACTCGCCTGCGCCTCGGCGGCGAGACCGAGGCGAGGGCGGCGCGGCAGGTCTCGGAAATGATCCTGCGGCGGCGGACGCGCTCTCAAGTTTGACGCGAGTGCGGCGAACTTGACACTTCAGGGTTGCGCCACTACGTCTAGGACACCAGTAGGTCGAGGAAATCATGGGACGAGGTCCGATCAGTAGGAGCGCCGGGCTGCAGGCCGGCGACGTCTCCCCGACCGATCGCGAAGCCGGGCCGAGCCCGATCGACGTGCATGTCGGCAGCCGCATCCGGCTGCGCCGCACCCTTCTTGGCATGTCCCAGGAGCGCCTGGGGGATTCTCTCGGCCTGACCTTCCAGCAGGTGCAGAAGTACGAGCGCGGCGCCAACCGGGTCGGCGCCTCGCGCCTGTTCGACCTCTCGCGCGTGCTCGACGTGCCGGTGAGCTTCTTCTTCGACGACCTGCCGGCACCCTACGCCGCCGGCGCGCGCGTCGGCATGCAGCAGGTCGGCGGGTTCGCCGAGTCGCAGGAGGGCTTCGGCGGCGGCGACGACCTGTTCACCCGCAAGGAGACCGTCGACCTGGTGCGCGCCTACTACCGGATCAGCGAGCTGCCGGTGCGCAAGCGCGTGCTCGACCTGATCAAGTCGATGGGGCCGACGGATCGCGGCGTGGAATGATCACTCGCGGCGCAGCAGCGAGTCGTTGACGAAGCTCGACAGGCGGCCCGCCATGAAGTCGCGCTTCAGCGCCGCCTCGTCGTACTCGTCGCGCACCCAGTCCAGGAACGACACCCTGCCCTCCGCCTCGCGCTGGTAGCGCAGGAAGAAGGCGTCCAGGATGCCGGTGCGCGAGCGGTTGAAGTGACCGAAGCGCCAGGACAGCTGGCGCAGCGCGTCGGCGGCCGCAGCGCCCTCGAACAGCAGCACCAGCCCCGCGGCCAGACCGGCGCGGTCGGCGCCCGACTTGCAATGCATCAGCACCGGGAAGGCGAGGCCGCGATACAGCGCCTCGAAGCGCAGGATGCGGTCGCGATGCGGCGCGCCGCGGCTCTCGAACGCCATGTCCAGGTGCACGAGGCCGAGCTGGCGCGTCGCCTGACGCGACAGCGCGTCGGAACCGCAGCGTCGATGCCCGCGCAGGTTGACCACGGTGCGCAGGTGGTAACGCGCGGCGAGGTCCGACAGCCGCGCGGGCGTCGGATGGTTGCAGCGATAGACGCGGCCCGGCAGCACCGCGGCGAAGTTCGACCAGACGGTGCGGAAGATGCCGTGGTCGACCAGCAGGCTGTCGCGCCAGGCGGCGAGCCTGCCGCCATGCTCCAGATCACCCTCGAACATCTTCGCCCGCGGACCCGGCGGCGGGTCGATCCCCCGGCCTCAGCCCTTGCGTTCCAGCTGCAGCTGCTTGATCTTGCCGATCGCCGCCGCCGGGTTGAGCCCCTTCGGGCAGGTCTGCGTGCAGTTCATGATCGTGCGGCAGCCGTACAGCTTCAGCGGGTCCTCCAGCGCGTCGAGCCGCTCGCCGGTGTACTCGTCGCGGGAGTCCGCGATCCAGCGATAGGCGGCGAGCAGCGTCGCCGGGCCGAGATACTTGTCGCCGTTCCACCAGTACGACGGGCAGGAGGTGGTGCAGCAGAAGCACAGGATGCACTCCCACATGCCGTCGAGCTCCGCGCGCTCCTCGACACTCTGCCGCCGCTCGCCGTCCGGCGGGGCGGCGGTATCGGACTTGAGCCACGGCTCCACCGAGCGCAGCTGCGCGTAGGCCGCGGTCAGGTCGGGGATCAGGTCCTTGACCACCGGCATGTGCGGCAGCGGGTAGATCCTGACCTCCTTCCTGACGTCCTGGATCGGCTTCAGGCAGGCCAGCGTGTTGGTGCCGTCGATGTTCATCGCGCACGAGCCGCAGATGCCCTCGCGGCAGGAGCGGCGGAAGGTGAGGGTCGGGTCGACCTCGTTCTTGATGTGGATCAGCGCGTCCAGCACCATCGGCCCGATGCGGTCGAGATCGAGCACGTAGCTGTCGAGCTCGGGGTTCTTGTCGTCGTCCGGGGTCCAGCGATAGATCCGGAATTCCTTGACCCGCTTGGCACCCGCCGGCGCCTCGAAGCGGCGGCCGCGGCCGATCTTGCTGTTCTTCGGTAGCCTGAACTCGACCATCTGCGCGATCCCTCAGTAGACGCGCTTCTTGGGCGGGAACACGGAGACCTCGTTGGTCAGCGTCCGCATCCGCACCGGGCGGTAGGACAGCTTGGCCGATCCGTCTTCGCCCAGGTGCGCGATCGTGTGCTTCATCCAGTCGGCATCGTCGCGCTCGGGAAAATCGTCGTGCGCGTGCGCGCCGCGGCTCTCGTGTCGGGCTTCCGCGCCGGCCATGGTCACGGTGCCGTTGGCGATCAGGTTCTCGAACTCCAGCGCCTCCATCAGGTCGCTGTTCCAGATCAGCGACCGATCCGACACCGACATGTCCGACAGGCCGGACCACAGGTTGCGCATCTTGCCGACGCCGTCCTGCAGGCTGCTGGCACTGCGGAACACCGCCGCGTGCGCCTGCATCGCGCGCTGCAGGTCCTCGCGCATCGCGGCGACCCGGGTGCCGCCGCTGGCATGGCGCACGCGGTCGAGCCGGTCGAGCGTGGCCTCGCCGGCGCGCGCCGGCAGTGGCGCGATCGCCGCCCCCGGCTTGACGATCTCGGCGGCGCGCAGCGCCGCTGCGCGGCCGAACACCACCAGGT
>CAXTNB010000145.1:0-5123 GCA_964245385.1 uncultured Acetobacteraceae bacterium
GCTCGACATCGGCAGCGGCGACGGCTCGCTGATCGAGCACCTGTTCCGCACCCGCGGCTGCGACGCGCGCGGCATCGAGATCGACATGGCCGAGGTGACCCGCTCGGTGGCGCACGGCCTGCCGGTGATGCACGGCGACGCCGACAGCGACCTCGCGCACTACCCGGACGCGGCGTTCGACTACGTGGTGCTGTCGCGCACGCTGCAGGCGGTGGAGCGTCCGCGCGAGGTGCTGCGCCAGATGCTGCGCATCGGCACGCGCGCGATCGTCAGCTTCCCCAATTTCGGCCACTGGCAGCTGCGCTGGCAGCTGCTGCTGCGCGGCCGCATGCCGATGACCGACGCCTGGGCGGCCGACTGGTACGAGACGCCCAACATCCATCCCTGCACCATCCGCGACTTCTTCGCGCTGTGCGAGCGCGAGGGCTACACCATCCAGCGCTGGTTCGCGGTCGACGACAAGGGCGACCGCGCCCCCTGGCAGCGCTCGGTGCAGCTCGCCAACCTGTTCGGCGAGCAGGCGCTGTTCCTGCTGCACCGCGCCGACCACGCCCGACGATGAGGCGGCGACGATGAAGGGGGGACGGTGAGCCGAACCGAGCCCTACCGCCAGCCGGTCGGCGCGGCGCCGGCGCAATGCACCGCTCGCCCGATGGCGCCGCGCCGCGCTCAGCCGGCGAGCTTGCCCGCGATGCCGGCCACGTGCGCGCCGAGGAAGCGCGCGCCGTCGAGCTCGTTGTCGCTGACCGCGCGCGAGCCGTCGCCGCCGGCCAGCGTGCTGGCGCCGTATGGCGTGCCGCCGGTCACCTCGTCCAGCTTGAGCTGGCCCTGGAAGGCGTAGGGCAGGCCGGAGATCACCATGCCCTGATGCAGCAGGTTGGTCAGGATGGAGAGCAGGGTGGTCTCCTGGCCGCCATGCTGGCTGGCGGTCGAGGTGAAGGCGGCGCCCACCTTGCCGACCAGCGCGCCGCGCGCCCACAGGCCGCCGGTGCGGTCCCAGAAGTTGGCCATCTGCGAGGACATGCGGCCGTAGCGCGTGCCGGTGCCGACGATGATCGCGTCGTACTCGACCAGCTGGTCCGGCTGCGCGATCGGCGCCTTCTGGTCGAGCTTGAAGTGGCTCGAGCGTGCCACCTCCTCGGGCACCAGCTCCGGCACCCGCCTGACATCGACGACGGCGCCGGCGCCGCGTGCCCCCTCGGCGACCGCTTCGGCCATCGTCTCGATATGGCCGTAGGAGGAATAGTAGAGCACCAGCAGCTTGGTCATGTTCGCGTCCTTCTGTCGGGTTCCGCCTGGGCGCCGGCCGGGGCACCCGGACGGCCGCGCGGCACGGAGCGGCAGGATGACGCCGGCGCGGCCGTCGAGAAAGAGGATGCGGCGCAACCCATCGTTTCCGGACCGGGTTCCGCGGCGCGGCACGATCCGGCACTTCCCCTGATCGGCCGGCGTCCCGCCTTGTATTCGTCGTTGCTGTTGACCAGTTATTGTGACTGAGCCAATAATTTGGACTATCTCCGACATGTAATCGCGTGAAGCCAACGTCGCGGTCGTGCCTCGACGCGGCCTCGCCGGCGCAGCTGGATTGACCGCCGCCACCGGGGCTGCGGCCGGACGTGATCGATCAGCAAGGACCAGGACGATGGCAGCCAAGGACGTACGACACCGGGCCGATGCCCGCGGCCGCATGCTGCTCGGGGTGGACCTGCTGGCCGACGCGGTCAAGGTCACGCTCGGGCCGAAGGGCCGCAACGTGGTGATCGACAGGAGCTACGGCGCGTCGCGCATCACCGAGGACGGCGTCGCCGTCGCCAGGGAGGTCGAGCTCACCGACAAGGCCGAGGACATGGGCGCCCAGCTGGTGCGGGAGGTCGCGACCAGGACCAACGACCTGGCCGGCGACGGCACCACCACCGCGATCGTGCTGGCGCAGGGCATCGTCCGCGAGGGCGGCCGCGCGGTCGCCGCCGGTCTGCCGCGGATGGAGCTCAGGCGCGGCATCGACGAGGCGGTCACGGCACTGGTCGAGCTGCTCGACCCCTACGTGCTCAGCCACGAGAAGACGCTGTCCAAGGTGGTGCGGGCGGCGCTGCAGAACGCGGCCTCGGTCGCCGGGCCGCTGATCACCACCGAGGCGATGGTCCCGGTGCACGAGGAGCCTGCCGGCGGCGACGCGCAGGCAGGATCGCGGGGATGAGCGGCACCGAGGGCGGCACCCGCTTCGAGGTGCGCGACGGCATGCGCCGGATCAGCTGCACCGTCTCGGACGCGGCGCTGGAGGCGGTGTCGGGCCTGGCCACGCCGTCGAGCGCGGCGCTGCGACGCAAGTCGTTCGATCGCTTCCGCACCCTGATCAACGCCGCCGCGACGCTGAAGCTGGGCATGCTGCCGCCCGGCTTCGCCGGCCCGCTGGCGCTGGACGACGCCGACCTGCGTCGCGTGCCGGCCGAGAAGGGGGTGCCGGTCTACGGCAGCTCCGCCAGGGTCCTGATCGCGGTCTGATCTCGACCGGCCTCGAGTTCCCGTGCGCGCGTCAGGCCGCCTCGTACTCGACCCAGTCGCGCGTGCCGTGCTCGAACCAGGCGGTCATCCGGCTGCCGTCCCAGCGATAGCGCAGCTGTCTCGCCTGCACGACCGGCAGCGTCACGCAGTTCGGCCAGAACAGGCCGGCGGCGAGCCCGACCGCGGCGCGCACGCTGCGGTAGACCACCCCGTCCGCTCCGCCGGCGCGCAGCCGTCGGCCCAGCGCCTGTCCCGGCTCCCAGTCGTCCGGCGCCAGGCAGCCTTCCGGGTCGGCCCGGCGCAGGTCGTGCAGCATGCCGCCGATGCCGCAGGTCAGCTCGCGGAAATCGGCGTCGGCCGCGGGCTCGGCGGTGTCGCGCATGAAGCGCTCGAAATGATAGCCGGTCTCCGCCAGCGCCACCTCGAAGCGGTCGCCGCAGTACCACAGCCCGAAGCGGCCATCCGAGAACCGGCTCGGCCGCGACATCGAGGCGTGGGTGAAGGCGCCCATCACCAGCGTCGCCGTGGCGCCGCTGACCCGCCGCTCCGGCGGCACCAGGCCCAGGTTGCCGATCTGGTCGTGGATGCGCGGGTTGGTGCGCGCCTCCGCGCGGGCGATCAGCTCCCAGTCCGCCGCGTCGGCGATGTCCTCGAACAGGTGCACCGGCGGGTAGATGGTGCGGATGATCCGGTGCGACTTCTTCCAGCGTATCCGCACCGTCGTGACGCTCGGCTCGAGGCTCGGCAGCTCGGGGAGTTCGATGGATGCGGCGGCGGATGCGGCGGCGCTCACCACGCCGCGCGCTCGGCGTCCAGGTAGGCGCGCAGCGCCGACAGGTCCGAGGGGCTGCCCTGCAGCATGCGGTCGAGTGCCGAATGTCCGCCGAAGGCCGCGCTCGGCTTGCGTATCCAGTCGTAGCCGCGCTGCGGCTCGGCGAACATGTAGCGCAGCGCCTTGTGTATCCCCATCAGGTCGCCGAGCCGGCACACCGTGTCGTGCGGGATCGACGCCACCTCGCCGCCCTTCCAGCGCTGGAAGGTGCGCTCGCTCGGCGAGCCGAGCAGCCGGCGCGACTGCGTGCCGTCGAGCTGCCAGCGCACGAACAGCTGGAAGGCCGCGCGCAGCATCGCCGCCGCCTCCTGCTGGCTGACCTCGAGCATGGTCGCTCCTGGGCTCGGTCTCGGTCGGGAAACTGCGGCTGGTGCCGGCATGGGGGTTGCTCCTGCTGCGGGGAGTGTATACAGGAATTCGCCATATGACTTCAATAGCTGTCTGAGTTGCCAAAAGGCGGAACCGTGACGCTAATTTTCGACCCCCTCGCCGCCGTCGCCGCCCTGGCCGCGATCGCCGCCCTGGTGCTCTCGCTGCTGGTGCTGCGCGCGCTGCGCGATCCCGAGATGCGGCCCGAGGCGCGCGAGCAGGCGGAGATGCTGCGACGTCTCGGCTTCCTGGTCGAGCGCGATCAGTCGGCGCGCGTGGGCGAGGCCGAGACCGCGCGCGGCCGCCTCGCCGAGATCGAGCGCGTGCTGATCGGGCGCGTCGAGCAGAACCGCAACGACATGAGCGAGCGGCTGGGCCAGCTCACCACCGTCATCGCCCGCGAGCAGGGCGAGTCGCGCCTGGCGCTCGCGACCGCCCTGCGCGAGATGTCGGAGCAGTCGGCGATCCGCCTCAGCGCGATCCAGGCCTCGGTGAACGAGCAGCTGCACGCCGCGGTCGAGAAGCAGATGCAGACCAGCTTCCAGCGCGTGCTGGAGCAGTTCGGCGCGGTGCAGAAGGCGATGGGCGAGGTCAGCGCCATGACCGCGCAGATCGGCGACCTCAAGCGCCTGTTCTCCAACGTCAAGACGCGCGGCGGCTGGGGCGAGGCGCAGCTGCGCGCCATCCTCGACGACGTGCTGCCGACCGGCGCCTACGAGAGCAACTGCCGCCTCACCGCCGGCAGCGGCGAGGTGGTGGAGTTCGCCGTGCGCATGCCGGTGCGCGGCGCCAGCGGGACGGAGGCGAGGGCGACCCAGGCGCGGCCGCTGCTCGCCATCGACTCCAAGTTCCCGGTGGAGGCCTACGAGCGCCTGCTGCAGGCGGTCGAGCAGGTCGACGCCGAGGCCGAGCGCGCGGCGCGTCGGGCGCTGGAGACCACGCTGCGGCTGGAGGCGCGCAAGATCGCCGGCAAGTACATCGTGCCGCCGGTCACCGTCGAGTTCGCCGTGCTCTACCTGCCGACCGACGGGCTCTACGCCGAGATCGCGCGCATCCCCGGACTGATCGACGAGATCGGCCGGGTGCAGCGCGTCCTGGTGATGGGGCCGAGCCTGATCCCGGCGCTGCTGCGCACGATCCACCTCGGCTACGTCACCCTGGCGCTGGAGGAGAAGACCGAGATCATCAGCCAGCTGCTCGGCGCCACCCGCCAGGAGATGCTGAAGATGGACGGGGTGCTGGAGAAGCTGGGCAAGAACGCCTCGGCGATGTCGAGCTCGATCGAGGAGGCGCGACGCCGCACCCGGGTCGTCGCCCGCAAGCTGCGCGGCATCGAGATCCCGGAGGCCAACGCCGCGGCGGCGCTGCTCGAGCTGTCGGATCCGGAAGGGGGGGGGGGGGGGCGGGGGGGGCGGGGGGC
>CAXTNB010000145.1:5133-6290 GCA_964245385.1 uncultured Acetobacteraceae bacterium
GCCCTGAGAACCCGTTCGATCACTCGGGGCGGTTCGCCGGCACCAGCGGCAGGGTCTCGGCGATCTTGTCCGCGACGTCCCGCTTCTGCCGCTGCGGCAGCAGCTTCATGGTCAGGATGAACGAGGACAGCGCCAGGCAGATGATGTTCTGGACGATGATCGCGGGCTGCCGCATCAGCATCCCGTAGATCAGCCAGGTGATGAAGCCGGCGACGGTGATCACGTACATCTTCAGCGAGATGCCGTCGGTGCTGCGCGAGCGGATGATGCCCCAGGCCTGCGGCACGTAGCTGATCATCGACAGGGTGGCCGCGAACAGACTGACCACCGTGACCGCGTCCATGCACCACCCCAAACGCCTGCCGGCCGCTGCGGCCGCGCCGAGAACCCGTGCAGGACCCATCGCGGCGCCGCAGCGGCGGTTCCCCCGGCGATACGATAGCACGGCGGGCGCCCCGGACCCGATCTGGAAGAAGCCTGCTCGGCATTGCTGCTAGGCGTCGATGAACGACAGCTCCGGCGCCTCGAACTCGTTGCGGAACCTCGCCAGCCTGCCCACCACCTTCGGCGTCGCCGAGGCCAGGTGTCGTCCGAGCGCCGTCACCGCGCCGAGCACGTCGCCGCCGAGGAGGTGGTCGATCACGGCGAGGTGCTCGACCATGAACGGGTCGTAGTCGGGAAGCGGCATCTCGACCCCCAGCACGTGCTTGCTCAGGGTGAGGACGCAGTGCGTCCGGCGCAGCGCGCTGAGCAGCTCCCGGTTCGGGCAGCGCGCCAGGCAGGTGACGTGCAGATCCACCTCCAGCGCGTTCATCATCGCCGCCTCGACGCGCGGGTAGCTCTCGATCGGCACCAGCAGGCGCTGGCGCATCTCGGCCAGCTCCGCGCGCGGCAGGCCGTGGCAGCTCTGCCGCAGCGCCGCCGGCTCCAGCTGCTCGCGCACCTCGTTGAGGTCCATCACCCGCCGGGCGTCGAGTGCCACGATCAGCCAGCGCTGCCGGGCGTCCTTCTCGATCATGCCGAGGCCCTCCAGGCGCGTCAGCACGTCGCGGGCGACCAGCCGCCCCACCCCGTAGTGGCGGGCGAGCTCGAACTCGTTCACCCGCGCGCTGCCGAACGCCGAGCGGTGGATGACGACGCGCTCGACCTGCTCGTAG
>CAXTNB010000145.1:6300-6934 GCA_964245385.1 uncultured Acetobacteraceae bacterium
CCGGCGTCTTGCGGACCCGCGGCCGGCCCGCGCCGGAGAGCCGCGCCGCGAGGCCGACCGCGCGCACCGGATCGACCTCCTGGACCGCGCCGGGGGCACGGCCGACGACGTGTCCGTAGCCCGCGGCCTCGCGCAGCGCGCCCTCGTCGTGCAGCCGCGCCAGCGCCTGGCGGACCGGCGCCCGGCTGGCGCCGAACAGCTTCACCAGCTGCCCCTCGCGCAGCGCCGTCCCGGCGCGCAGCGTCTGGTCCGCGATCGCCCGCTGCAGCAGCTCGTAGACCTGGTCGTTGAGCCGCCGGCCGCCCGCGGCGGCATCGGCGGGTTCGGTGAGACGGCGGCAGGAGGCTGACATCGTCGCACCATCCAGAGGCTGCTGCACCTCCTGCGCCGGCGGACGCTACTTCGTCCAGCCCTTGCAGGTGCCGACATCGTCCACGGTGACCAGCACCCGCGTCGCCAGCGAGGCGCCGATCGCTTCCTGTGAGGATGACCACGCTGCCTCCGTCGCCGATGTGCCCGGCCGCGTAGCCGCAGCTGGCGATGCCGAGCTGCACGTCGGCCTGGATCGCGGCGTCCACGCCGGGCGCGGTGGAGTCCCGCGGTGACGACGACGATGCCGGCGCCTTCGCCATCC
>CAXTNB010000146.1:0-366 GCA_964245385.1 uncultured Acetobacteraceae bacterium
CTGCATCAGGTCCCAGCTCGGCTTGGTGCCGAGCAGGCCGAGGCCGCCGGTGACGTACCCGACATCGTCCGGAACCGCCGCCTTGCCGAGCAGCGCCTTGGCCACGCCGGCGCCGAGCGCCTCGGCCACCGCCATCACCTCGTCGGTGGCCGACAGGCAGCCGGCGCCGACCAGGATGGCGACCTTCCTGCCGGCGTTGAGCACCTCGGCGGCCTGGCGCAGGCCGGCCTCCTCCGGGACCTTGCTCTCGGTGGCGTAGCCGATGCCGGTGTGGGTGGTGCCGTGCGCCAGCGGCGGATCCTGGTAGGCCATCCCCTGCAGGTCGTTGGGAATGATCACGCAGGTCACCGAACGCTTCGCCGCCGC
>CAXTNB010000146.1:376-6924 GCA_964245385.1 uncultured Acetobacteraceae bacterium
ATCAGGTGGCGGACCTGCGAGGGCACGGTCGCGGTGGCGACGTATTCGGAGGCGACGTCCTTGAACAGGCTCTGCAGGTCGACTTCCTGCTGGTAGTCGGCGCCGATCGCGGTGCGCGCCTGCTGGCCGACGATGGCGACCACGCCCACATGGTCCATCTTGGCGTCGTACAGGCCGGTGAGCAGGTGGATCGCCCCCGGCCCGGAGGTGGCGTAGCAGAGCCCGACCTGGCCGGTGAACTTCGCGTGCGCCGAGGCCATGAAGGCGGCCATCTCCTCGTGCCGCACCTGGACGTAGTCGAAGCCGTCGGCGATCGCCTTCTCCAGCGCCAGGTCCAGGCCGCCCACGCCGTCGCCGGGATAGCCGTAGACGCGCCCCAGGCCCCACTCGCGCAGCCGGTGCCAGACGAACTCGCTCACGTTCATGCTCATCGCGATCTCCTTCGTGTGCCGATCGGGGGCGCTGCCTCGCGTGCCGCCGGGCGGCTCCCCGCGGTCCGCCTCGGCCATGGGCTCCGGCGCGCGCCGGCGTCGCCGCGGCAACGTCGAAAGAGGCTCGACCAGATCTCCCACCAGACGATATCGTCATCGAGCTGCAGCCGCCTAGCCTGTTTCCGTCGCTCCTCGTCAAGGTGCCGTCGGGCGGGCACGCGAACCCGGTCGCTGCCTGCATCGGCGCCGCGCGAGGCCGACCCAAGCCCGCTGACCGCGCTCCGCCGACACGGGCGGTTTGATGCGCCCGCGGATCGGGCGTAGCGTCGGCGCCGAGGCTCGGTGAGGTTCGGGCGCACCTGTCCACGGCTGCGTCGAAGCGGGCCGAGCTCTCGATCCGGGCGGAGCCGCGCGTCGGTGTCCGCCGGCGGACAGCGCGGGAAGGCGGCCGATGCGGGTGGAGGTGGTGCTCGATGCCGGGGCTCGGATCGGCGAGTCGCCGACCTGGGCGGCGGAGCAGCGGATGCTGTACTGGATCGACGTCAAGGCGCCGGCGCTGCACCGCTTCGACCCCGCCTCCGGCGACGACCGGCGCTGGCGCCTGCCCGCCGACGTCGGCGCCTTCGCGCTCACCACCGATCTCGGCACCGCGATCGTCGCACTGCGCGACGGCATCTATCGGCTCGACCTCGCCGGCGGCGGCCTCGACCGCCTCGCCGACGCGCCGTTCGACACGCGGCTGCACCGCTTCAACGAGGGTGCCTGCGACTCGCGCGGCCGCTTCTGGGTCGGCACCATGTTCGACCCGCTCGTGCCGGACGAGCAGCCGGCGCAGGCGGCGAGCCTGTTCCGCTACACGTGCTCGCGCGGGCTGGTTGCGGCGGGCGACGCCGCCTCGCTGCATAACGGGATGGGCTGGAACCGCGACGAGAGCCTGTTCTACCTGTCGCACAGCTATGCCGGGACGGTGCACGCCTACCCGTTCGACGCCGAGGCCGGCGAACTGGGCGGCCGCCGCCTGTTCGCGGTGATCGAGCCGGGGGCCGGCATCCCCGACGGCGCCGCGGTCGACGCCGAGGGCGGCTACTGGTGCGCGCTGCACGGCGGCGGCCGGCTGCGCCGCTACCGCGCCGACGGCACACTCGACCGCGAGGTGAGGCTTCCGGTCAGCCAGCCGACCATGTGCGCGTTCGGCGGCGACGCGCTCGACATCCTCTACGTCACCAGCGCGGCGCAGGGTCGCGAGGACGAGCCGCACGCCGGGGCGATCCTGGCGCTGCGCCCGGGCCTGCGCGGGCTCGAACGGCCGCAGCGCTTCCGCTTCGACGCCTGAAGCCTCGCGACGACCCTTGCCTTGACCGCGGAAGCGGTCACCATGGCGGAAAAGATCGAGGAAACCTCCATGTCCGCGCTGTTGCTGGTGATGATGGCGATCGTCGCCGTCGTGCTGCTGATCGTGCTGATCGCCAGGCTGCGCCTCAACCCGTTCGTCACCATCATCGTGGTGTCGCTGCTGCTGGGGCTCGCCGCCGGGATGCCGGCCGCGAGCGTGGTCGCCTCGTTCGAGAACGGGGCGGGGCACGCGCTGGGGCATATCGCGATCATCATCGCGCTCGGCACCATGCTCGGAAAGATGCTGGCGGAGTCCGGCGGCGCCGAGCAGGTGGCGGGCACGCTGATCGCCTGGTTCGGCGTGCGACGCATCCACTGGGCGATGATGCTGATCGGCCTGATCATCGGCCTGCCGGTGTTCTTCGAGGTGGGCTTCGTGCTGCTGATCCCGATCGCCTTCAACGTGGCGGTCAAGACCGGCCAGCCGCTGCTGCTGGTGGCGATGCCGCTGATCGCCGGCCTGTCGGTCGCGCACGGGATGCTGCCGCCGCATCCGGCGACGATGCTGGCGGTGCAGGCCTACCACGCCGACGTCGGACGCACGATCCTGTACGGCCTGCTGGTCGGGGTGCCGGCGGCGGTGCTCTCGGGGCCGCTGTACGGACGCTTCATCGGCGCCCGCACCGCGCTGCCGGAGGAGAACCCGATGGCCGCACAGTTCGTGGGCATGGACCGCACCCGCGATCGCGCGCTGCCCGGCTTCGGCATCACCATGCTCACCATCCTGCTGCCGGTGCTGCTGATGCTGCTCGGCAGCTGGGCCGGCCTGCTGTCGCCGCACGGCAGCGCGCTGAACCGGGTGCTCGGCTTCCTCGGCAACACCGACATCGCGCTGCTGCTGGCGGCGGTGCTGAGCTTCGTGACGCTGGGCACGATGCGCGGCTTCTCGCGCGACGACATCCTGCACTTCTCCAACGACAGCCTGGCGCCGACCGCGGTGATCATGCTGCTGATCGGCGCCGGCGGCGGCTTCGGGCGCATCCTGATCGACAGCGGCATCTCGAAGGCGATCGTGAGCTTCACCGTGGGCGCGCACATCCCGCTGCTGCTGCTGGCCTGGCTGCTGGCGGCGGTGGTGCGGCTCGCGGTCGGCTCGTCGACGGTGGCGCTGACCACCTCGGCGGGGATCGTGGCACCGATCATCGCCCACACCCCGGGTGCCTCGCCGGAGCTGCTGGTGCTGGCGACCGGCGCCGGCTCGCTGATCTTCAGCCACGTCAACGACGCCGGCTTCTGGCAGGTCAAGCAGTACCTCAACATGAGCGTCGGCCAGACGCTGCGCAGCTGGTCGGTGGTGGAGACCATCATCTCGGTGAGCGGTCTGGCGCTGACGCTGCTGCTGTCGGTGGCCGGGATCTAGCAGGATGCGGAAGAGCGGAGTGTAGAAAGCAAGGGGCTTCGCCCCTTGAACCCCATCAAAGGCGAAGCCTTTGAAATCCGACCGAGCTGCACCTTCGAGAAATTTGCTTCCCCGAAACGAGATCCGGCGACAGACGTGAGAGCGGGCGAGCCTTCCGGAGGGCCAACGATCGAATCAGGTCAAGCAGCGGTGCCGCGTCGAATGCGAACTTGGCGGTCGGTAGGTCACGCGTCCTGGGTCAACCGTACTCGACCCAGTGCAACCCGTAGTAGGCACCGGTCATGACGATGAAGGACCCGACGTAGAGCAACAGACAGGTTGCGGTATCGCGCAACGTGGTCGAGCCCAGCGGGCGGACGATAGGTCCAAGCGCAGACACACCGCGGATCATGCCCGCGGCGAGGATACCTAGGATCATGAGGTGGCCGACAGCATCGAGATGACCGAAATCAGGGATCGCGCTGACGAAGATCAGGGCGAAGAGGGCGCTTCCCAGGCGTGCGAGGCCGGTTCCGATCAGGATGTGGAAGGCGAGACTGAACTCGATGAAACCCGCCACGACGATGACGAAGGGGATGTCGAAGCCAAAGCTGGTCGACGGATGCAGTGCCACGACTTCGGCCGTCCACGCGGGATAGAGGAACTTCTCGATCGCCGTCCACATGAGGCTCAAGGCAAGGCTGCCGGTCAACAAGGTGGTTCGCCAAGGCGCCGTGCCGAGCGGTTCACGGGGGCTGCGCGCGAAGAAGATGGCGAGGCCTGGGAAGAACAGGTAGTCGGTCATGTGGAAGACGCCGTAGTTCCAGATCCCGCATCCGGTGAGCAGCACGATCGCGGTCGCGCCGATGAACAGCGCGCGTCTCCACAACATCGAGATGGCGACGACCAGTTGCAGCGCAGCCACGATGCGAGACGGCAGCACCAGTTCAGGTGTCAGGATCGTCCCGCCCTTCTCCCAGACGACGACGACGTGGCCGTGCCACAAGAAGAAGAAAAACAGGCCCACCGTGGCGCGCACGATGACGTCCTCGAGGCGGCGCCGCCGGATCGAGGGATGAGCTACGACAGGCCACAGCGAGCGTCCCAGGTGGTCGGCCGCGTAACCCGCGGCAGAGATGATCAGGAACAGTCCGGCCACGAGGAGGAAGGTCGAGGACAGCACGGCGGTGAGCGGAAGTGGACTGGCCCTGACATCCGCGATCGAGCAGAACCATTTGACGTGGGCACCGGCCTGGACAGGCGGCATCAGCGCCGAGACAGCAAGCGTACATCGAAGGGCCGTCTTGCCGTGACGCATCGTCGAGCTCTTTTTCGCTACGACGGCCTACGAGCGGGAAAGACGATTGGATGCGCGGCTGTCGGGTCGATCCGCACCGAACCAACGACCACGGGGAAAACCGCCTCCCGAGGCGACAGGTCGTTCGACATGCAGCGCCGCGCCGCGCCTGCACCACGTGGCGCGGAGCGAAGACCTCCCGCAGATCGGGCTGGGTGCCAGGCTTGACGCCGTCGCCTGGCGGACGCATGACCAGCGCATGACCGGGGTGTCCGCACAGGCGGGCTGAGATCACACCCGTCGAACCTGATCTGGGTCATTCCAGCGAAGGGAGGCATGCTCATGGAACCTTCGGGTCCGCTCGCCCGCGCGGGCGTGGCGGTGATCGCGGCGAGCCTCTGCGGCGCCTCCGCGCTGGCGCAGACCGCAGCGCCTGCCGAGCAGATCGTGGTCACCGGAAGCGGCTTCGACAGCGCCGACGGGGTGCACGGCACCGCGCCCGGCGGCGGCCTGATCTCGGAGCGTCCGGAGGCGCAGTCGGTGAGCGCGGTCTCGCGCGACTTCATCCAGAAGCAGGCGCCGACCGCGAACGCGTTCCAGCTGGTCTCGCTGCTGCCCGGCGCCAACGCCGGCACCGCCGACCCGCTCGGCCTCTCCACCCAGGTGGAGCTCAGCGTGCGCGGGCTGGGGCAGGACGAGATCGGCACCCTGCTGGAGGGCATGCCGCTGAACGACGCGGCCTTCTACGATTCCTACCCGTCGCAGTTCGCCGACAGCGAGAACATCGACGAGATCTCGCTGGCGCAGGGCTCGGCAAACCTCGACGCCCCGGTGCTCAACGCCGCCGGCGGCCTGCTGAGCCTGACGCTGCGCGACCCGTCGCGCAACCCGGGCGGCTTCGTCGACGCGTCGTACGGCTCCTACCACGCCAACCGGGAGTTCATCCGGCTCGACAGCGGCGCGCTGGGCGCCAGCGGCCTGCGCGCCTACCTGTCGTACTCGCACGCCGCCGCCGACAACGCGCGCGGCTCCGGCCGCGACAAGCGGCAGCATGTCGACTTCAAGCTGGTGCGCGACTGGGGCGAGGACGACCACGTCTCGCTGCTGCTCACCTGGCACGACGCCGTCACCACCTCCTATCCGGAGCCGGACCTGGCGGACTGGCACGCCTACGGCCGCTCGAACAACTACGACGGCACCTTCAGTCCCGGCGACGTCAATTACTGGCGGCTGTACCAGGACCCGTACCGGCTGGTGTACGCGGCGATGCCGTCGCACTTCACCCTGACGCGGGGGCTGCGCCTCGACGTCACGCCGTACGCGCAGTACGGCTACGGCAACTCGCCGGGCGGCACGCTGCTCTCCGAGAGCGGCCTGTACGAGGGCACCGAGCCGGTGCCCGGCACGCTGGCACTGCCCGGTGCCGTCGACGGTGCGAGCGCGGTGCTCGCCGACTACACCGGACAGACCTGGCGCAGCGGCGTGGTGCCCGAGCTGCACTGGGAGCTGGGGCGGCAGCAGCTCACGCTGGGCGCCTGGTACGAGTACGTCGACGAGCACGACACGCAGCCGTTCAGCGCGCTGAGTGCCGACGGCACGCCGTCCGACATCTGGGCGGAGGGACCGGGCAGCACGATCCGGCTCGCCGACGGACGCCAGCTGCTCGCCTCGGACACGCACATGATCGCGCAGACCGAGGCGATCTTCGTCAGCGACCGCATCGCCCTCGCCGGCGACCGCCTGACCCTGGAGCTCGGCTTCAAGCAGGCGATGGTGTCCCGCCAGGGCTGGGACGGGCTGCCGGGAGCGACCTACCGCAGCGGGCTGAACATCAGCGAGCCGCTGCCGCGCGTGCTGCTGCGCTGGCGCCTCGACGGATCGAGCGAGCTGTTCGCCAACGCCACCACCAGCTTCCGCGCACCGGCGCAGAGCGCGCTGTTCGCGACCTACGACCCGTCGTCGGGCCAGATCGCCAGCGCCGCCGCCACCGACCTGCGCCCGGAATATTCCATCGCCGAGGAGTTCGGCTACCGCTACGCCGGCAGCCGCCTGATCGGCAGCGTGACCGGGTTCAACTACAACTTCACCA
>CAXTNB010000147.1:0-5937 GCA_964245385.1 uncultured Acetobacteraceae bacterium
GGACGGACACCACCAAGCTCTACCACCGCGTCGACAGCCGGGCGGTCCTGGCCGCCAAGGCGCCCGGCCTCGCGGCCTGCCCCGCGACGCCGGCGTGCGGCGACCGGCTGACCCTGACCGCGGCGCGGATCGAGGCGATGGCCGCGGGGCTCGCCGAGGTGGCGGCGCTGCCGGACCCGGTCGGGCGCGTGCTCGCCACCTGGAGCCGGCCCAACGGGCTGCGGCTGCGTCGTGTCGCGACCCCGCTCGGGGTGATCGGCATGATCTACGAGAGCCGGCCCAATGTCGGCGCCGACGCCGCGGCACTATGCCTGAAGTCCGGCAACGCGGTGATCCTGCGCGGCGGTTCGGAGAGCCTGCACAGCGCGCGCGCGATCCACGGCGCGATGCAGGCCGGCCTGCGCGCGGCCGGCCTGCCGGAAGCCTGCGTGCAGATCCCGCCCGATGCCGACCGCGCCTGGGTGAGCGCGATGCTGACGGCCGCCGGGCTGATCGACGTGCTCATCCCGCGCGGCGGCCGGTCCCTGGTCGAGCGGGTGCAGCGCGAGGCGCGGGTGCCGGTGCTGGCGCATGCCGAGGGGCTCTGCCACACCTACGTCGACGGTGCCGCCGATCCGGCGATGGCGCGCGCCGTGGTCGCCAACGCCAAGATGCGCCGGACCGGGATCTGCGGCGCCACCGAGACGCTGCTGATCGATGCGGCGTGCGCCGAGGCGCTGCTGCCGCCGATCCTGGCCGAGCTGCGGGCACTCGGCTGCACGTTCCGCGCCGACGCCGCCGCGCGCGCCGTGGCACCCGAGCTTCCCGCGGCCACGGACGCGGACTTCGACACCGAGTGGCTGGACCAGGTGCTGTCGGTCGCGGTGGTCGACGGGGTGGAGGGGGCGCTGTCGCACATCGCGCGTCACGGCAGTGCGCATACCGAGGCGATCATCACCGCCGACGAGGCGGTGGCGCGCCGCTTCCTCGACGGCACCGACAGCGCCGTGGTGATGTGGAACACCTCGACGCAGTTCTGCGACGGCGGCGAGTTCGGCTTCGGCGCCGAGATCGGCATCGCCACCGGACGCCTGCACGCGCGCGGCCCGGTCGGCCTCGAGCAGCTGACGAGCTATCGCACCGAGGTGATCGGCGAGGGGCAGATACGGCCCTGAACCGGTCGCGCCCGCCAACCGAGCGCCAGCCGCGCAGCCTGCCGCGGGCGGGAGACCGGCGGCGGATGCGCATCGGCCTGCTCGGCGGCTCCTTCAATCCCGCCCATGACGGCCACCTGCAGCTGGCGCGGCGCGCGCTCGCGGTGCTCAGGCTCGACCAGGTGTGGCTGCTGGTCTCGCCGGGAAACCCGCTCAAGGCGAGCACGGGCATGGCGGCGCTCGCGGCGCGCCTCGACGGCGCGCGCCGGATCGCCGACGGCAGGCGGATCATCGCCACCGACATCGAGAGCCGGCTCGGCACCCGCTACACGATCGACACGCTGGTCGCCCTGCGGCGGCACTTCCCCAGGGTGGGCTTCGTCTGGCTGATGGGGGCGGACGGCCTGGTCGACCTGCCGCGCTGGCGCCGCTGGCGCCGGATCGCGCGGCTGGTGCCGCTCGCGGTGCTGCCGCGGCCGGGCTATAACGCTGCGGCGCTGGCGGGGCGTGCGGCGGTGCGGCTGCGGCGGGCGCGTCGGCCGGCCCGGCAGGCGCCGCTGCTCGCAGGGCGCCCCGCGCCGGGCTGGATCTTCCTGCCGGCGCCGCAGAACGATATATCCGCAACCAGGCTGCGCGAGTCCCGCGGGCAGGCCTGATCCCCGCGGCCGACACAGGAGATCGAGACCATCGCCAGGAAACCCCCCGCCGACCCGACCAAGCCGCCGCGTTCGCCGGGGACCGACGCGAAGCCGCGTCCCAGGAAGGCCCCCGGACCGACCCTGACGGCGCTCGCCGAGGCCGCCCGGGCGCCGGGGACGCCGCGCAAGAAGGCCGCGGCCGCGGGGCCGCGCCGTCGCGTCGCCAGCCGGGCTCCGGCCGAGCCGGCGCTGCTGCAGCGCTGGATCGAGATCATCACCACCAGCCTGTCCGACGACAAGGCGGAGGAGGTCGTGGTGCTCGACCTGACCGGCCGCGCCTCGTTCGCCGATCGCATGGTGATCGCCACCGGACTGGCGGACCGACAGATCAGCGCGATGGCCACGCACCTGGAGGAGAAGCTCGCCCAGGCGGGGCTCAAGCGGGTGCTGATCGAGGGCGCGGGCGGCTCGGACTGGGTGCTGATCGATGCCGGCGACGTCATCGTGCACCTGTTCAAGCGCGAGGCGCGCGCGCTCTACGCGCTCGAGCGCATGTGGGGTGCGGAGCTCGACGAGCTTCCCGAGGCGGAGCAGGAGCAGCCCGGCGACGTGACGCAGGTCTGAACGGTTGCGGCTGCTCGCGATCGGGCGGGCGGAGCAGGGCCCGGAGCGGGAGCTGTTCGAGCGCTACGCCGGTCGGCTGCGGCCCGCCCTGGAGCTCACCGAGCTGGCCGAGGCGCGTGGTGCCGCGGGCGAGATCAGGCGGCGCGAGGCACAGTCGCTGCTGGCGGCGCTGCCGCCGGACCCGTTCCTGGTGGCGCTCGACGAGGGCGGCGTGCGGCCGGGCAGCCCAGAGCTGTCGGCGCTGCTGCAGGACTGGCTCGCCAGGTCGAAGCCGCTCTGCTTCGTCATCGGCGGCGCCGAGGGGCTGGACCAGGCCGTGCTGCGCCGGGCCGACCGCACCCTCTCGCTCGGGGCGCTGACCTGGCCGCACATGCTGGCGCGGGTGCTGCTCGCCGAGCAGCTCTACCGCGCCCGCTCGATCGCCGCCGGGCATCCGTATCATCGTGCCGGCCGGCCCTGAGGCGTCCCGGAAACGGCGATCGAGAGGCTGGCAGGATGCCGAGACGCGGCAGGCACGGTCGCCCGCGACCCACTGGGGCGGACGGCCCCCGACGCCGCCATTCGAGTCTCAGGCTGATCCGGCCTGGGACGTGGATCGGTGGTCAGGCCGAGGCGAGCCACTCGGTCTCGCGCACCACCACCGACTTGAGGATGCTGAACAGCTCGTCGCCGCCGCTGGAGCGGCCGGCGAGCGCATCATGCAGCAGCCCGACGGAGATCGGGCCATCCGCGGCGCCGCTGCCGGCGAAGCCCATCGACCAGTCCGGAAAATCGCGCGTCGCGATCGGTCCGGCCTGCAGCACCGTGACGTCGCTGTGGCGCTCATCGCACTGTATGCGCTCGAACGCCGTCTCGACCGCATCGACGGGTCCCTCGAGTACCTGCGCGAAGCAGCCGGTGCTGAACAGCAGCGCGCCGGTGACGCCGTCGCGGGCGTTGTTGCGCCGCGATTTCGCCAGGATGGCGAGGATGTCCTCGGCGACGACGTCAGATGCCTTCGGGATGCTGTTCCGGGAGCAGTACAGCACGCGGTAGAGTTGGCTCATCACGAGGTCCTTTCAGGTCGCAGGAAGCTCATTCGGGTCGGTTGCCCGGAAACGCCGCGATCAGGCCGTCCACCTGATCGAGCGGAACCGGGCGGCTGAACAGGTAACCCTGAACCGACGTGCAGCCCTCGGCGCGTATGCGCAGCAGCTGGTCGGGCGTCTCGACGCCTTCGGCGATCGTCGCCATGCCGAGACTGACCCCGAGTGCGGTGATCGCGCGGATGATGGCGTTCTGGCCGGCGGCGTCGCCGGAACTGTTCACGAAGGACCGGTCGATCTTGATCTTGTCGAACGGAAAGCTGTGCAGCTGGCTCAGCGAGGAGTAGCCGGTGCCGAAATCGTCCATCGCCACCCGCACGTCCATCGCGCGCAGCTGGTGCAGCGAGGTCAGCACGGAGCGCTCGTTGCGCAGCAGCACGCTCTCGGTGATCTCGATCTCCAGCCGATGTCCCGGCAGGCCGCTGGCCGCGAGGGATCCCGCGACCACGCGCGTCAGCCTGTCCGGGTCCTCGAACTGATGGGGCGAGACGTTCACCGCGACCGACACGCTGTCCGGCCAACGCGTGGCCTCCCGGCAGGCCTCGCGCAGCACCCACTCGCCGAGCGGGACGATCAGGCCGATCTCCTCCGCCAGCGGGATGAAATCCAGCGGCGACACCAGGCCGCGTTCGGGATGCCTCCAGCGCAGCAGCGCCTCGAAGCCGACCACCGCGTTCGTCTCGAGGTCGATCTGCGGCTGGTAGTGCAGCTCGAACTCGTTCAGCGCGAGCGCCTTGCGCAGGTCGATCTCCAGCGCCCGGCGCGCGCGTGCGCGTGCATCCATCGAGCCATCGAAGAAGCTGTGTCGGCTGCGTCCGGCATTCTTCGAGGCGTACAGGGCGAGATCCGCGTTGCGCAGCAGCTCGTCGCACGCCCGCCCGTCCTGCGGCGCCACCGCGATGCCGAGGCTGGCGCCGATGTTGATCAGGTGTCCGTCGACCAGGTAGGGGCGGCCGAGCACGTCGATGATCCGCTTCGCCAGCTGGCTCAGGCCGGCCGTGCTCGGCGCCGGCGTTATCATCAGCGCGAACTCGTCGCCGCCGAGCCGTGCCACGATGTCCTGCTGGCGCAGCAGCGAGTGCAGCCGCTTCGAGACCAGACGAAGCAGCGCATCGCCGATCGGATGGCCGAGCGTGTCGTTCACCGCCTTGAACCGGTCGAGGTCGACCAGCAGCATGGCATGTCCGCCTGCCTCCTGCGCGCCTTCGGCCGGTCCTGTTGCATCGTCCGGGAGACTGGCGAGGGCCGCACGGGCGCGCTCCTGGAACAGCTGCCGGTTCGCCAACCCGGTGAGCGGGTCGCGCATCGCCAGCTCGATCGCGCTCGCCTCGGCCTCCTCGCGCGCGGTGACCTCCTCGAATGAGATCATCCACCGTGCCTCGCCCAGCGGGACGGCCTGCGCGGCGAGGCGGCGGCGTGCCCGGCCGGTGCAGATCGCCACCGTCCATCGCCGGGCGACGGAGCTCGCGATCGCCTCGAGGCAGGCTCCATGAATTTGGTGCACCGCGTCCTCGTCGAGGACCGAGCTGGCCTCGAGCAGGTCGAGCAGCGTCGTGGTGCCGCCGAGGACGGCCGGCTCGATTGCCAGGATGACGGCGAGCTGCCGGTTGGCGAACAGGATGTCGAGGTTGCCGTCGAACGTCAGCAGGCCGACGGTCATGCCGTCCAGCATGGCGCGGAGATGCTGCGCAGCGTGCTGTTCATGACTGGCGAGGCCGGGGACGGTCGTATGCATCGTCGTGGAAGCAGGAAACACGTGTGAGCTCCGTCACGCGTGGCAGATCCGGGGCCGCCGAGGGCTGGCGGCGTCGATCGAGCCACATCGTCGGTGCATGATGGGCCGGAAAACTTGCCGTCGCGTTAATCGGCGATCGGACGGCGGCGCGTCGTGCCGGCGGCTCAGGCCTGCCTGCGCTTCGGGGTCGCCAGGTCCGAGGCTGCGGCCAGATCGACCGAGAGCAGCCGGCTGACGCCGCGCTCCTGCATGGTGACGCCGTAGAGCCGGTCCATGTGGGCCATGGTCAGCTGATGGTGCGTCACCACCAGGAAGCGCGTCTCCGCCTGCGCGACCATGTCGGCGAGCAGGGCGCAGAAGCGGCCGACATTGGCGTCGTCGAGCGGCGCGTCGACCTCGTCGAGCACGCAGACCGGTGCCGGGTTGCAGCGGAACACGGCGAAGATCAGGCACAGCGCCGTCAGCGCCTGCTCGCCGCCGGACAGCAGCGACAGCGTGGCGAGCTTCTTGCCGGGCGGCTGCGCGTAGATCTCGAGCCCGGCCAGCAGCGGATCGTCGTCGCCGACCATGCCGAGCTGGGCACGGCCGCCGCCGAACAGCCGCGCGAACAAGGCCCGGAACTGCCGGTCCACCGCCTCGAGCACCTCCAGCAGCCGGCTGCGGCCGTCCCGGTTGGCCTGGCCGATCGAGCCGTGCAGCAGGGCGATGGCGGCGTCCAGTTC
>CAXTNB010000147.1:5947-6880 GCA_964245385.1 uncultured Acetobacteraceae bacterium
ATCTCCTCGCGGGCGCGGCCGAGATCGACGATGCGTCGCCGCAGGCCAGCCTCGGCGGCGTCGGACAGGTCATCCGGCACCTCCGACGGCGGGTCCGGCGTCTCCGCCAGCAGCCCGGCCAGGATCGCGTCGGCCTGCTCGACGCGGCCCTGCTGCCGCAGCGTCGCCTCGCGCGCCTGCGACAGGGCGATGTCCGCCTGCCGGCGCGACGCCTGCGCGTCGGCGAGTGCCTGCAGCTGGGCGTGCAGCGCGGCCTGCGCCTGCGCGTGCGCCTGCTCGGCCTGGGCGAGCGCCAGCCGGTGCGCCTGGCGCCGGCGCTCGAACTGCGTGATCCGCTCGGCCAGGGTGTTGCGCGCCGATGCATCCAGCGCGGCGCGCGCCACGGCAGCCGCGTGATCCTGCCGTGCGGCGGCCTCGCGCCGCGTCCAGTCGGCGCGCGCCGCCTCGAGACCGCTCCGCTCCGCCTCGAGCGCCGCGGCCTCGGCGGCGAGGCGCGCGCGGGCGTCGCGACGCTCGGCCTCGTGCGCGCGCGCGAGGCTGAACGCCGCCTGCGCCCGTGCGCTCGCCGCGGCCGCGTCGGCGGCACCCTCGAGCGCCGGCGTCTCGGCCAGCAGCCGATCCAGCAGGCCGGCGGCATCCTCGCGCTCCTCGGCCACGGCGTCGAGGTGCCGCGTCAGGCCGTCGATCCGGCTGCGCTGCCAGGCGAGCCGGGAGGCGGCTTCGGCGTGCGCCGCCTGCGCCTCGTCGCGTTGCCGCTCCGCCTCTGCCCTCGCCAGCCGCGCCGCGGCGTCGTGCGAGGCCGCCTCGTCGGCGCGGGCGAGGGCGTGCCGCAGCATCCCGGCCGCCCGGTCGGCGGGTGCGGTCGCCTCCAGCGCGGCGCCGGCGACGCGCGCGTCGGCGCGTGCCACCTCCAGCTCCTGCTCCAGCCGCGCG
>CAXTNB010000148.1:0-262 GCA_964245385.1 uncultured Acetobacteraceae bacterium
TCCGGGCGCGACGGCGCCGGCGACGAGCTCGAAGGCCACGCGCTGTTCGAGGCGCTGCACGCGGAGCTCTGGGGACGCGATCCCGGGCTCTGGCACTGGCGCAGCTGGCCCGAGCAGTACGCCTCGCGCGACGCCGCCGGTAGCCGCGAGTTCGCCCGCAGCCACGCGCGCGAGGTCGCCTTCCACGCCTGGCTGCAGTATCGCGCCGACCGCGAGCTGGCGGCGGCGCAGCAGGCGGCGCGCGACGCCGGGATGGCGATCG
>CAXTNB010000148.1:272-3213 GCA_964245385.1 uncultured Acetobacteraceae bacterium
CTGATCTCGGACCTGGCGGTGGGCACCGATACCGGCGGCAGCCACTGCTGGAGCCACCCTGGCGAGAGCCTGCTCGGCCTGACCATCGGAGCACCCCCGGACCTGCTGCAGGTGCACGGCCAGAACTGGGGCATCAGCGCCTTCTCCGCCCGCGGACTGCGGCAGAACGGGTTCGGCGCGTTCATCGAGATGCTGCGCGGCGCCATGCGACATGCCGGCGGCGTGCGCATCGACCACGGCATGGGCATCGCGCGCCTCTGGATCATCCCGGACGGCGACAGCGCCGACCACGGGACCTACCTGGCCTTTCCCGAGGACGACCTGCGTCGCCTGATCAAGCTGGAGTCGGTGCGCAACCGCGCCATCGTGCTCGCCGAGGATCTCGGCACGGTGCCGGAGGGCTTCCAGGAGCGGCTGCAGCGGGCGGGGATCGACGGCATGCGCGTGCTGGCGTTCGAGCGCGACGAGCACGGCTTCGTCGCGCCGGCACGATGGACCCGTCAGGCGAGCGCCATGACCAGCACGCACGACCTGCCGCCGGTGGCCGGATGGTGGTCGGGCCACGACATCGGCGAGCGCGCCCGCATCCTGGGCATGCAGCCGGAGCAGCAGGACAAGGAGCGCGGCGAGCGCGAGCGCGACCGTGCGGCGCTGTGGCGGGCGATGCGCGACAGCGGCGCCGCCAGCGGCGAGCAGCCGGCGCCGCAGGACACCGCCGCGGTGGTCGACGCGGCACTCGGCCACACCGCGCGCGCCGGCTGCGAGCTGGTCATGCTGCCGATCGAGGACGCGCTCGGCCTGGTCGAGCAGCCCAACCTGCCTGGCACCACCGACGAGCATCCGAACTGGCGCCGCCGGTTGCAGGCCAGGAGCGGCAGCGTGCTCGGCGACGCCGGCACCCGCTCGCGCCTGGCCATGATCGACGGGCTGCGCGGCGCGCGCGCCGGGGCGGCGTCATGAAATCGTCGTGAGGATTGCCGCCAGACGCAGTCCTCGCCGTCGTTCCGGCAATAATTGCGCAGGCGGGTCCTACGCGGCGGCCGCCGACGCACCATGTTCTTCATGGTCCGGTCGGAGGTTCTGATGAGCAGGCTCGTGGTCGTCTCTAACCGCGTCTCCATCCCGCAGGGCGATGCCAAGGCCGGCGGTCTCGCGGTGGCGCTGAACGCGCTGATGGAGCGCCAGGGCGGGCTGTGGTTCGGCTGGAGCGGCAGGACCAGCGCCGAGGCGGTCGCCGAGCGCACGCCGCAGCTGGTGCAGCACGGGTCAGTGCAGTACGCGACCGTCGACCTCTCGCCCGACGAACTCGAGTTCTACTACAACGGCTTCTCCAACGCGACGCTGTGGCCGCTGATGCACTCGCTGCCGGAGCAGATGCACTTCGACCGCGGCAGCCTGCAGGCCTATCGCGCGGTGAACGAACGGCTCAGCGACGTGCTGGTGCCGATGCTGCGCGCCGGCGACACCATCTGGATCCACGACTACCACCTGCTGGCGATGGCGTCTGCCCTGCGCGGACGCGACGTCACCGCGCCGATCGGCTTCTTCCTGCACACGCCGTTCCCCTCCCCCGACATGCTGGGCGGCCTGCCGGAGGCCTCGATCTTCATACGCGACCTGCTCGCCGCCGACCTGCTCGGCTTCCAGACCGCCAACGACGCGGAGAACTTCGCCGCCTCCGCGCAGCGCATCGCGGGCGCCACCCGCCTCGCCGGCGGCGTGCTGCAGCTGGGCCGGCGGCAGATCCGCGTCGGCGCCTTCCCGGTCGAGATCGAGCCCGGCGAGTTCGCGCAGATGGCCGAGGCCGCCGCGGACTCTCCCGAGACAAGGCGGCTGCGCCGCAGCCTGGACGGGCAGAGCCTGATCCTGGGCGTCGACCGCATGGACCCGACCAAGGGGCTGCGGCATCGCCTGGCCGGCTACCGCCGCCTGCTCGAGACGCGGCCGCAATGGCACGGCAACACCAGCTTCCTGCAGATCGCCGCCGAGAGCCGTCAGGACGTGGACGCCTACCAGGATCTTCGCGAGGATCTCGAGCGCGCCTCGGGTGCCATCAACAGCAGCTTCGGCGAGCCGGACTGGGTGCCGCTGCGCCTGCTGGCGACGAGCAGCTCGCGCGAGGCGGTCGCCGGCTTCATGCGCGAGGCGCGCGTCGGTCTGGTGACGCCGCTGCGCGACGGCATGAACCTGGTCGCCAAGGAGTTCGTCGCGGCGCAGGATCCCGAGGATCCCGGCGTGCTGGTGCTGTCCAAGTTCGCGGGCGCGGCGCGCCAGCTCGGCGCCGCGATCCTGGTCAACCCGGTCGATCCGGACGAGATCGCCGACGCGCTGGACACCGCGCTGCGGATGAGCCGGCCGGAGCGGCAGGATTGCTGGAACGCCTGCTGGGAGGCGATACGCGACACCTCGGCGCTGGACTGGGGGCGCTCCTTCGTCGCCGCCCTCGATCGTGCCGGTCAGGAGCACGCGGTGCGCGAGCCGATGCCGCCGGCGCGTCGCACCGCGGGCAACGAGATCCGCCTGGTCTCGCCGGCCGCCACGGTGCGCAGCGCGAGCTAGGCCACAGGGCTCCCGGCGCGGACCGGCTTGCCAGCCACGCCGCGGCTGCGTCACAACCGCGCGCATGGCGCCTCCCCTGCTGCTGCTGTCCGACATCGTCCTGAGCCTGGGCGGCAAGCCGCTGCTGGCCGGCGCGGGATTCGGCGTGTCCGCGGGCGAGCGGCTGTGCCTGGTCGGGCGCAACGGCTCGGGCAAGTCGACGCTGCTGCGGATCGCCGAGGGCTCGCTGCAGCCCGATGCCGGCACCCGCTTCCTGCAGCCGGGCTGCACCATCGGCGTGCTGCCGCAGGAGCCCGACCTCGGGGGCTTCGCCACCACGCGGGACTATGCCTGCGCCGGCCTCGGTGCGGAGGACCCGGGATACCGCGCCGAGGCGTTGCTC
>CAXTNB010000148.1:3223-5993 GCA_964245385.1 uncultured Acetobacteraceae bacterium
CGCGGGCTCACCGGGCGGGAGGAGCCGCGCCACCTCGCCGGCGGCGTGGCGCGACGCGGCGCGCTGGCCCGCACCCTGGCGCCGGAGCCGGACCTGCTGCTGCTCGACGAGCCGACCAACCACCTGGACATGCCGACGATCGCCTGGCTGGAGCGCGAGCTCGCCGCGCTCAGTGCGGCGATCGTGATGATCAGCCACGACCGGCGCCTGCTGGAGACCCTGTCGCGCAGCGTGGTGTGGCTGGATCGCGGCGTCACCCGCCGGCTCGACCAGGGCTTCCGGCAGTTCGAGGCCTGGCGCGACACCGTGCTGGCGCAGGAGGAGCAGGACGCGCACCGCCTCGACCGGCAGATCGCCCGCGAGGAGCACTGGATGCGCTACGGCGTCACCGCCCGGCGCAAGCGCAACGTGCGGCGCGTGGGCGAGCTCGCCGCCCTGCGCGCCGCCCGTCGCGACGCGATCCGGGGTCCGGCGGGGCTGAAGCTGGAGGCCAGGAGCAGCGACCTGTCCGGCAAGCTGGTGGCGGTGGCGGAAGGGGTCGGCAAGTCGTTCGACGGACGCCGGGTGGTGCGCGGCCTGGACCTGCGGGTGCTGCGCGGCGACCGCCTGGGCATCGTCGGCGCCAACGGCGCGGGCAAGACGACGCTGCTGCGTCTGCTGACCGGTGTCGAGGCGCCGGACGAGGGACGGGTCGCGACCGGCACGGCGCTGTCGATCGTGACGCTCGATCAGCAGCGCCGCTCGCTCGATCCCGACGCCACCCTGTCGGACACGCTGACCGGCGGCGGCGGCGACATGGTCCAGGTCGGCGCCGAGCGCCAAGGTGGGCGCCAGCACGTGATCGGCTACATGAAGCAGTTCCTGTTCCGCCCGGAACAGGCGCGCACCCGCGTCGGCGTGCTGTCGGGGGGCGAGCGCGGCCGGCTGATGCTGGCCTGCGCGCTGGCCAGGCCGTCCAACCTGCTGGTGCTGGACGAGCCGACCAACGACCTCGACCTGGAGACGCTCGACCTGCTGCAGGAGATGCTGGACAGCTACCCGGGCACGGTGCTGCTGGTGAGCCACGACCGCGACTTCCTCGACCGGGTGGCGACCTCGGTCGTCGCCGCCGAGGGAGACGGACGCTGGATCGAGTATGCCGGCGGCTTCAGCGACATGCTGGCGCAAGGTGGCAGCCTCGGCGGCGGCAATCTCGCGAGCGCCAGGACGCGGGAGCACGCGGCGGTCGTCCTGCCACGGACGGCGGCAGCCGCCGCAGCACCCAGGCTCTCCTTCAGGGATCGGCACGCGCTCGCCCAGCTGCCGGCGCAGATCAGCCTGCACGAGGCCGAGATCGTGCGACTTCGCCAAGTGCTCGCCGACCCGGCGCTGTTCCGGCGCGACGCGGCCGCCGCCCGCGAGGCGGCCGCCGCCCTGCAGCGGCACGAGGCGGAGCTGGTCGCGGCGGAGGAACGCTGGCTCGAACTCGAGCTGCTGCGCGAGACCGAAGCCGGATGAGCACGCCGCTCGCCGAGCGAAGCTGCGTGCCCTGTCGCCGCGGCGGCGCGCCGCTGCCGGCCGAGGCGGCGCGGGCGCTCGTGCTCGAGCTGCCGCTCTGGTCGCTGTGCGACGACGAGCGCCGCATCGAGCGCCGGTACGGCTTCGCCGACTTCGCCTCGGCCTTCGGCTTCGTGACGCGGGTGGCCGTGATCGCGGAGGCCGCGGATCACCATCCGGACATCGGCTTCGGCTGGGGCTACGTGCGGCTGTCGCTGCACACCCACAGCATCGGCGGGCTGCACGAGAACGACTTCGTCGTCGCGGCACGCGGCGACCTGGCCTTCGGGTCGGGCTGAAGCGAAGCCAGGGCTCCGCCCTGACCCGCCAGGGCCCGAGGCCCCAGATCCCCGGCGATCGGCGCGAGGTTCCGATACTTTGCCGGCAAAGCGGGCAGCCTCGGCGCTGCTGTCGGGCGGGATGAGCGGATCCGAAGCAGTCTCTCCATCTCCGCGGGACGGCCGACGTGATGCGGCATCTGGCACGGATGCTGCTAGCGCCCTAAAGCGGGCGCCATCGACGTATCCCCTCCGGTGCCGCCCCGGCGGCATTCGCCGTCCCACACCCGATGGAACGGCTCTCAATGCTCTCCGGCAAGGCCACCCGCATCGACCTGCTGAACTTCACCACCCCACAGATGCGCGCCTTCCACATGTCGTGGCTGGCGTTCTTCGTCTGCTTCTTCGCCTGGTTCGCGGTCGCCCCGCTGATGCCGGTGATCAAGGGCGAGTTCCGCCTCAGCCTCGGCCAGATCGCCAACATCAACATCGCCGCCGTCAGCGTCACCATCCTGGCGCGCTTCCTGATCGGCCCGCTGTGCGACCGCTTCGGGCCCCGCCGCGCCTACACCGCCCTGCTGGCGCTGGGCGCGCTGCCGGTCATGGGGATCGCCTGCGCCACTTCCTACCAGGCGTTCCTGATCTTCCGCCTGGCGATCGGCGCCATCGGCGCCAGCTTCGTGATCACCCAGTTCCATACCTCGGTGATGTTCGCGCCCAACGTGGTCGGCACCGCCAACGCGACCGTCGGCGGCTGGGGCAACGCCGGCGGCGGCGTCACCCAGAGCGTGATGCCGCTCATCCTGGCGGCACTGCTCAGCCTGGGCGTGCAGCACGCGCTCGGCTGGCGCATGGCCATGCTGGTGCCGGGGGCGATGATGCTGATCGTGGCGGTGCTGTACTGGCGCTGCACCCAGGACACGCCGGACGGCAGCTTCGCCGAGCTGCGCGCGGGC
>CAXTNB010000148.1:6003-6842 GCA_964245385.1 uncultured Acetobacteraceae bacterium
CGGGCGGCGTCACCGAGCTCGGCATCAAGAAGGGCGGCTTCGGCGTGTTCAGGAAGGCGGCCGGCAACTACCGGGTGTGGATGCTTGCCACCTGCTACGCCGCCGGCTTCGGCGTCGAGATCTTCATCCACGGCGTCGCCGCCAGCTACTACGTGGACCGCTTCGGCCTGTCGCTGACCACGGCCGGCCTCGCCGCCGGCAGCTTCGGCCTGCTCGCCCTGTTCGCCCGCGCGCTCGGCGGCATCTTCTCCGACCGCGTCGCCCGCACGCGCGGGCTGGACGGCCGGATCTGGCTGCTGTTCGGGCTCATGGTCGGCGAGGGCGTCGGCCTGCTCGCCTTCTCGAGCATGGACAGCGCGGGATCGGCGATCCTGGCGATGCTCGCGTTCGGCCTGTTCACCCACATGTCGTGCGGCTCGATCTACGCCCTGGTGCCGTTCGTCGACCGCAAGGCGCTGGGCGGGGTGTGCGGCATCATCGGCGCCGGCGGCAACATCGGCGCGGTCGCCGCCGGCTTCCTGCTCAAGGGCGTCGGCAGCCTGCCGGGCGCCCTGTTCGACCTGGGCTGGATCGTGCTGGGGTGCGCCTGCTGCGCCGCCGCGATCCGCTTCTCGCCGCAGCACAAGCGGCGCGAGCAGCAGCTCTACGACGAGGCGGTGGCGCAGCGCCTCGGCGTCGTCCACGCCATGGCCTAGACGTCGCCGCCGGGGACTACTCCCGCGCGCGGATCAGGCCGGAGCGCTCCATGCGCCGGCGCGACTCCGCGATGCCCTCGGTGACCGCGGTCGCCGCCTCCAGCGCGCGCATGCCGGCGCGCGCATCGACCAGCACCGGCGCCC
>CAXTNB010000149.1:0-6839 GCA_964245385.1 uncultured Acetobacteraceae bacterium
GGATCCGCTGCCGGCCGACCTCTCGGAGGCACCGCCCGATCTGGTGGTCGCGGACATCGTCTACGCGCCGCGCGAGACCGCGCTGCTCGCCCAGGCGCGGGCGCGCGGCCTGCGCACCGTCGAGGGCATCGGCATGCTGGCGCACCAGGCGGTGCCCGGCTTCACCGCGTGGTTCGGCGTGCGGCCGACGGTCGACGCGGCGGTGCTGGACCTGCTGACCGGCGGGGCGCCGGATGCCGCGCGGTGAAGGTCATCGGCCTGACCGGCGGCATCGGCATGGGAAAGTCCACCGCCGCCGCCGCGTTCCGCCGCGCCCGGCTGCCGGTGTTCGACGCCGACCGCACGGTGCACCGGCTGCAGGGGCGCCGCGGTGCCGCGGTGCCGGCGATCGCGGCCCTGCTGCCGCAGGCGGTGCGGGACGGCCGCGTCGACCGCGCCCGGCTGCGCGCGGCGGTGGCCGCCGATCCTTCCCTGCTGCGCGCGCTGGAGGCGATCCTGCATCCGATGGTGCGCGAGGCGCAGCAGCACTTCCTGCAGCGCGCGCGACGACGCGGTTGCCGCTGGGCGGTGCTGGACATCCCGCTGCTGCTGGAGCGGGGCGGACGGTCGGGATGCGACCTGGTGGTGGTCGTCTCGGCACCCGCGGCCACGCAGATCCGCCGCGTGCGGCAACGCCGCGGCATGAGCCGTGACGAGGCGGCGGCGCTGATCGCGCGACAGATGCCGGACGCGGCGAAGCGGCGTCGCGCCGACGTCGTCATCCGCACCGGCTTGTCGCGCTGGCACAGCCTGCGCCAGATCAGGCGCCTGCTGCGTCGCCTGACGGATCCTGGAGAGGCGAGGGGACGATGAAGCGCGCCGTGCTGTTCGACACCGAGACCACGGGTCTCGATCCCGCCACCGGCGACCGGGTGATCGAGATCGCCGCCCTGGAACTGATCGACGATCTGCCGACCGGGCGGCACTACCACGTGCTGATCGATCCGGAGCGCGACATCCCCGAGGAGGCGTCGCGCGTGCACGGCTACACGCGCGCGCACCTGATCGGCAAGCCGCGCTTCGCCGAGATCGTCGACGCGTTCCTCCACTTCATCTCCGACCACCCGCTGATCGCGCACAATGCCGCGTTCGACATGGGCTTCCTCAATGCGGAGCTGCGCCGGCTCGAGCTGCCGCCCTTGCCGCGCGCGCGCATGGTCGACACGCTCGACATGGCCCGGACCCGGTTCCCGGGACTGCCGAACAGCCTGGACGCGCTGTGCCGCCGCTACGCGATCGACCTCTCGGAGCGCACCACCCACAACGCGCTGCTCGACTGCCGGCTGCTGGCGCAGGTCTATCTCGAGCTGATCGGCGGCCGGCAGCGCGGGCTCGCGCTGGCGACGGAGGACGGCCTGGGAGCGGGACGCCCGATGGTGTCCTACGCGCTGCAGGCGGCGCGCGTCCCGCGCCCGATCGCGCCCGACGCGGCGGCGCTGCAGGCGCACGCGTCGTTCATCGGCCGGCTGACCGACCCGATCTGGCTCAGGCCGGACTGAGCGGGCGGCGACCGCCGCGTCCGCCTTAACCTTTGCTTTACCCTCGCGGCGCATGATCCACGGTGGCGGAGGGACGCCGCAACGATCTCGACCGCGGGGGCTCGCACGGCGTCATGAGCAGCATCTCCGAGCAGGACCGTCTCGCCGCCTTCCGCATCACCGACGCCGACATGCGCGCCCTCGACGGCTTGCGGGAGTTCGCGGCACGTCGGCTGCCGGCATTGCTGGACGGCATGCATGGCGCCTTCGCCAGCTGGCCGGAGATGCAGGCCGCCCTGAAGAACCCGGCGGTGCGGCAGGTTCGGGTCGCGCACTGGTCGCGCGTCGCGGTCGGCGACTTCGGCGACGGCTTCCTGGAGTCCGCCCGCGCACTCGGCTCGGCTTTCTACGGCAACGGCATCCCCGGTTTCGCCGTCGCGGTCTGCCACGCCAGCGTCATCGACGGGATCATCGGCGACCTCGGGCTGGCGGAGGACGGCAAGCCCCTCCGCAGGCTGTTCCGGGCTGGCAGGCAGGACGCCAGGGCGGCGCTCCGCTCGGCGCTGCACAAGGCCGCCTGGCTCGATCTCGAGGTGCTGCTGGAGACCTACGCGGCGGCGGAGCATGACGGGCGGCTGGCGCTGAGGAAGATGGCGGAGACGATCGAGCACGAGGCGAGCACCGCCGTCGAGGCGGTCAGCTCGCTCACCACCGACATGTCCGCGACCGCCGCGGCGATGTCGGCGACGGCCGCGCGCACCGGTCACAACGCCTCCGAGGCGGCGGCGGCGGCCGGCCAGACGCTGCTCACCGCGCAGACGGTGGCGAGCGCCGCCGAGCAGCTGAGCGCCTCGATCGGCGAGATCATGCAGCAGGTCTCGCATTCGAGTGCGGCGGCGCAGAAGGCGGTGGTGGCGGGTCGCGGCGCCCGCGACAGCATCGAGGCGCTGTCGCAGCAGGCGCAGCAGATCGGCCAGGTGACCGAGGCGATCGCCGACATCGCCGCCCGCACCAACCTGCTGGCGCTGAACGCCACCATCGAGGCGGCGCGCGCCGGCGACGCCGGCAAGGGCTTCGCCGTGGTCGCCAGCGAGGTCAAGCAGCTGGCCACCCAGACCGCGCGCTCGACCGAGGACATCACCCGTCAGATCAGCGCGGTGCGCCAGGCGACCAGCCACGCCGCGGCGGAGGTCGCGCAGATGGTGACGATGATCGGCGAGATCGACGGCATCACCACCTCGGTGGCCGCCGCGGTGGAGCAGCAGAGTGCCGCCACCGCCGAGATCGCGCGCAGCGTCGGCGCCACGGCGGGTGCCGCGACCCAGATGTCGCGGCGCACCGACGACCTGCGCGGCGCCGCCGGCGAGACCGACAAGCAAGCGGCCACGGTGCGGGAGACCGCCGGCGTGCTGGAGACGGCGGTGCAGCAGCTGCGCGAGGCGGTCGTACGCGTGGTCCGGGGTTCTGCCCGCAGCGACGAGCGACCGGCTGAGGCGCTGGTCAGGTCGGGCTGACCGCGCGCCTGTGCCCGACGGGCGGCCGCAGGGCATCGCCCGGCTCACGGGGTCTAGTTCGGCGAAAGGCCGCCGCAGCTCGCGCCGGGAGACGATCTGGCGGCGCCGGATGCTTCGGCTCAGGAAGGAGCACATTCACCCTGCGAGAGCCGTCCGGGGTGGCCACGGCGAAAGCCGGGCCGAAGAAGTCCGTCCGCGAGCGCGCCGACGAGATCAGATCGTTCCGTTGCAAGACGTCCGCCGACGCGAGCGGCTGCTCAAGCTCGCAGGCGCCGCACGATCGCCTCCGTCACGTGAGCGGAGTCGCGGGCAATGCCGGAGAAGCGGCCGGAGCCCCAGCTGTGCAGCCAGGGCAGGCCCAGGAAGTAGAGCCCGTCCTGCGCGGTGATCCCGCGATGGTGGCGGGGCACGCCGCGATCGTCGAGCACCGGGGCGTCCACCCAGCCGAAGTTCATCCGAAAGCCGATGCACCAGACGATGCTGGCGATGCCGGCCTGCCGGCACTCCAGCGACAGGCGCTCGGCGGGCGGGCGCCAGGGCGGCACGTAGGGCGCCTCGGCAGGCGCCTCGACCGCCTGCTTGGCGATCCAGCCGTCGATGCTGCGCTTGATGCTCTCGGTGACGGCGGCGGCGGCGTCGAGGTTGTGCGCGAGGTCGGGCGCGAAGCGCGCCGTGCCGCGCTGGATGTCGAGCAGCCGGCCGTAGAGCTGCATGCCCTCGGTCGCGCGCAGGCGCAGGTCGATGTCGCGGCCGCCGTCGCGGCCGGTGACGTAGTGGTTGGTCTTGTCGCGCACCCCCTCGCGCAGCGGGTGCTCGTCCACCGGGATGTCGTAGTAGCCCATCAGCTGCAGCCACTCGACCACGTCGCGGCCGCGGTAGCGTCGCGCGACGCGCGGCGCCTCGCCGACGCACAGATGCACCTGACGTCCGGCCAGGTGCAGATCCTCGGCGATCTGGCAGCCGGACTGGCCGGTGCCGACGACCAGGACCGCCCCCTCGGGCATCGCGCGCGGGTTGCGATAGTCCGACGACTGGATCTGCAGGATGCTCGGATCCACCCTGGCCGCGCAGGCGGGAAGGATTGGGTCGTGGTAGCCGCCGGTGGCGATCACCACCTGCCCCGCGGAGAACGCGGCGTCGTCGCCGCGGATCAGGTAGCCGTCCCCCGAGGGCCGCAGCGACGCCACGCGCACGCCGCTGCGCACCGGTGCCGCGAACGAGGCCGCGTACTCCTCGACGTAGCGCACGATCTCGTCGCGCAGCATGAAGCCGTGCGGGTCGTCGCCGGCATAAGGATGGCCGGGCAGGGTGCACTGCCAGTTCGGCGTCACCAGGCAGAAGCTGTCCCAGCGCTCGCTGCGCCAGGCGTGCGCGGGCCGGTGACGCTCCAGCACCACGTGGTCGATGCCGCGCCGCGTCAGCTGCCAGCTCGCCGACAGGCCGGCCTGGCCGGCGCCGACGATGACGACGTCGTGGTGGATCGCACTCATCTGATGAACCTCAGGACGGTGACCGACGCGTCCCCGAGGCTCGCGAACGCCGCGGCACGGGCTTGGATCTGCGCCAGCTGGGCGTGTGCCCGCGCGCACGGCATGCCGTACTTCTGCTGCACCCGGTCGCTGGCGATGCGCAGCGCCGTGCCGACGCGGCCGAGGAAGTCGTCGACGCCGTACGAGGCGCCCTCGGCGAGATGCTCCGCGACCACCAGCGAGGGCGAGTAGCAGAGCGTCTCCGAGCCGTCGGGCCAGAGCAGCCGGAACCGCATCTCAGGCATGTGCGCGCAGCTCCATCCGGATTTGCTCGTAGAGCACGCGGTGACGTGCCGCGACCCGATCCCAGCCGAAGTCGCGCGCACGCAGCGGGCCGTTCGTGCGGGCCTGGCGCACCGTCTCCGGACGCAGCGCCCGCAGCATGCCGCCCGCGATCGAGAGCGGGTCTGCGGGATCGACGCGTATCGCGTCACCCGGCGCCAGGTATTCGTCGAACGGCGCGCCGCGCGGGACGATCGCCGGGATGCCGCTGGCCAACGCCTCGATGACGCACAGGCCGAAGCCTTCCTGCACGGAGGGAAAGCAGAGCATCGCGGCCGAACGGTAGAGCGAGGGCATCTCGGCATCCTCGACCACACCCGCGATCACCACCCGGTCGGCATGGCCGCTCGCCTGCAGCTCCCGGTCGAACGCCCGGCGATAGCCGGCGTGATCCAGCAGCGTCGCACCCCCGGCGACGACCAGCCGCAGCTCCGGCGGGTCGGGGCGGCGCATCAGCCGCAGGAAGGCGCGTAGCGTGCCGAGCGTGTTCTTGCGCGCCTCGATGCCGCCGACCGCGAGGATCATCCGGCCGCCGGCCGGCACGCCGTCGCCCGGCGCGAAGCGTGCGGTGTCGACGCCGTTGCCGACCCAGGTGGCGCTGCGTCCGAAGCGCTGCTCGAGCTGCGTCCGGCACTGCGCGCTGACGCAGCATAGGCGCGCGGCACCGCGCACCGCCTGGTCCTGCCAGGCGGCGAGGCGGGGGTTCTCGAAGGCGTCGAGGTGATGCACGGTGCGCACGAAGCCCGCGAGGCGCCCCTCGCGCACCAGGTCGGACAGCGCCAGCGCGCTGATCGAGTCCTGCGCGTGCGCGACGTCGAGGCGCGGCGCCGCGGCCGAGCGCAGGAAGGCCGCGATCTCGGCCCGCCGGGTCGCCACCAGCCGCTCGACGTCGCCGGACGGCTCGGCCCGCGACGTCAGGGTCGAGGGCATCAGGATCGCGGGGCACCGGGTCGGGCGGAAGAAGCGGCGGCCGGACGGCGACGGCGCCAGCAGGGTCGCGTTCTCGCCGGCGTCGCACAGCGCCTCGGCGAGCTGCATGGCGTGCACCACGCCGCCGCGCGGGTTGGTCGAGTGCGCGAAGATGCCGATGCGCGGCCGGCTCATGCCGGGCCGCGCCCGCATCCGGTCAGCGGCGCCGCCGAGAGGTCGTGCAGCAGCGCGCGCTCGCGGCCCTCGACCAGCTCGATCCGGGCGCCGTGCTCGCACTGCCCGATGGCGGCACAGGCGATGCCGCGCGCGGCGAAGCGCTCGATCACCGCGGCGGTGTTGTCCTCCGTGCAGGTCAGCAGGAAACCGAACGACGGGAACGCGGTGAGCCAGCGCGCGAGGTCGGCATCCGGCGGACGCGGCACGTCGTGCGGCCGGATCGACAGGCCGATGCCGGAACACTCGGCGAGCATGATCGCGGTGCCGATCAGGCCGCCCATGCTGATGTCCTTGGCCGCCGCCGACAGACCGCTCTCGGCGAGGCGCGGCAGCAGCTCCAGGTCGTGGCGCAGGCGCGACGGGTCGGGACATCCCGAGCTCGCGTCCCACCAGGCGAACGGCTCGCGGTAGCGGCCGCGCAGGTCGATCGCCGCCAGCAGCCGCTCGCCGGGTCTCGCGTCGAACGAGGTCAGCAGCCGGCTGGCGCGCCCGAGCACGCTGACGGCCAGCTGCTCGCTCTCGCCGCGGCTGTTGGTGTGGCCGCCGACGATCGGCACGCCGTAGGCGGCGGCGCCGGTGCGCAGCCCCTCCAGCAGCGGCCGCGCGTGATCGCCGTCGCGGCTCCAGATCGCGTCCACCACGGCGACCGGCCTGCCGCCCATCGCGGCGATGTCGCTCAGGTTGACCATGACGCCGCAATAGCCGGCGAAGAACGGCTCGCGCGACACGAAGCCCGGCAGGAACCCCTCGATCGCGAGCAGCAGCCAGCCGTCGCCGTCCGGGATCGCCGCGCAGTCGTCGCCGACCCGGATCGCGGCGTCACCGAGCCCGAGGGCGGCGATCACCGGGGC
>CAXTNB010000150.1:0-6775 GCA_964245385.1 uncultured Acetobacteraceae bacterium
CGACGATGCCGCGCCACGGCCCGAGCGGCATCAGCGTCTCGGCGAGCAGGCGCGCGTCGCGATGCAGCTGGTCCCAGGTGACGGTCGCGTAGCTGACGGCCATTCAGAACAGCCGGCCGCCGTCGGGCACCTTGTGGTCGGGCCGGATCAGCACGACCTCGCCGCAGGAATCCGGCATTCCCAGCGTCAGCACCTCGCTGACGAACGGGCCGATCTGGCGCGGCGGGAAGTTCACCACCGCGCAGACCTGCCGGCCGATCAGCTGGTCGGGCGTGTAGTGGCGGGTGACCTGGGCGGAGGACTGCTTGACCCCGACCTGCGGGCCGAAATCGATCCACAGCCGGATCGCCGGCTTGCGCGCCTCCGGGAACGGCTTGGCGTCGGCGACGGTGCCGACGCGTATGTCGACATGCTGGAAATCATCGATGCTGATGCTGCTCGGAGTCGGAGCGGATGGAGTGCCGGCCATGGCATGTTCTGGCGGATTCGCGCCTGCTTGCCAAGCATCCGGCGGGTCGTCCGCCGCTAGCCGCCGAAGCGCTGCCGGAACTCGTTCGGCGCGACGGATTGCAGGCGCTGGAAGGCGCGCCGCATCGTCTCCTCCGAGCCGAAGCCGCAGCGCGCGGCGATCTTCTTGATCGGGAGCCGCGTCTCGAGGAGAAGCTGGCGCGCCGCCTCGATGCGCAGCCGCTCGATGGATCTCGCCGGCGTGGCGCCGGTCGCGGCGGCGTACCGCCGCAGGAAGCTGCGCTCGCTCATCCCGGTTCGCGCGGCCAGGCGGGGGATGGAGAGATCCTCCTCCAGGTGCCCGCTGATCCAGGCGTGCAGCCCGGCGAAGCGATCTTCGCTCGATTGCAGCGAGAGTGCCGCGCTGAACTGCGACTGTCCTCCGGGCCGCTTGAGGAACACGACGAGGTGGCGCGCGACCGCGAGTGCCACGCCGCGGCCGAGATCCTGCTCGACCAGTGACAGCGAGAGGTCGATCCCCGCCGTCACGCCGGCGGAACTCCACAGCTGCCCGTCCCGGACGAAGATCGGGTCGCGTTCGACCCTGATCCGCGGATACAGCCGCGTCAGCGCGTCGCAGTGCTCCCAGTGGGTGGCCGCACGGCGGTCGTCGAGCAGGCCCGCGGCCGCCAGCAGGAAGGCGCCGGTGCAGACCGACGCGACGCGACGGGCACGCGACGCGCGATCGGCCAGCCAGGCGACGAGCTGCGGATCCGCGGAGGCGGCCAGCACGCCCTGTCCCCCGGCGACCATGAGCGTGTCGACCGCCTCGCCCTGCCCGGGCAGCGGCGCGGTCGCCAGCGTCAGCCCGGCCGACGCCGTGACCGGCGCACCGCCGGGTGCCACCACCCGCGCCCGATAGGGCGGGCCGCCGCCGGACGCGGTCACCTGGTCGTTC
Source organism: uncultured Acetobacteraceae bacterium (assembly GCA_964245385.1). Classification (GTDB taxonomy): domain Bacteria; phylum Pseudomonadota; class Alphaproteobacteria; order Acetobacterales; family Acetobacteraceae; genus Lichenicoccus. Next base: position 1,406 of record CAXTNB010000150.1, read on the forward strand.
GCCGACGCGAACACCTGCAGCGGGCCCGCCACGTCGAGCAGCTGGACCAGCGGGAAGGCCAGGATCTCGATTGCCCGCGCCGGTCCTGCCGAGACCGAGATTGGCGGTAATGGTGGGGTCTTCGGCATGCGCGCCAAGTGTCGGACGTCCACATGGCAGGTGTCCACCGCCGATCAGCCGGCTTCGACCAGCCGGACGGCATCATCCGAGGAGCATCATCATGGAGACCAGGACGTTCGAGAGGAAGACCGCGCCGCAGTGGCTGCTCGACCTGTGGAAGGAGATCGACGAGAAGAGCTTCGGCGCCGGCTTCGACTGCTTCGCCGAGGACGCGGTGTGCAGGCTGGGCGTCGCCGACTGGCACGGCCGGGAGGCGATCCGCGACAACCTGCGCGCCTTCGTCGACACCGGCTTCACCGCGCTGCACGAGGTGCAGGAGTACTGGGACGGCGGCTCGCTCAAGGTGTTTCGCGGCACCGTCACCATGACCCCCGACGGCGGCGGCCCGGCGGTGCATCCGACCATGACCCACTTCTTCTACATGGACGAGGCGGACCCCACCAAGGTCAGGCACTGGCACGGTGCGGTAGGTCCGGTCAGCTTCGGAGCCTGACGATGGCGGGCAGGCGGCAGGTCCGTCGCGGAACGGCGACCCGTCGAGGTGCCGACCGACGCCGGCCGAGGATCGGGCGGTGGTCTCGGTGCGCAGGCTCGGGACGCCGCGCGACTCCGGCCTCCTGACCCGCGTCGGCGACGGGTGCCGCGGGATCCCACCGGCCGCCGATCGCGGGCTAGCTGTCCCCGACCTTGACGAGGTCCTGAAAGATCAAGGGCGCCCAGCTTCGCCCGCGCGCCTGGACCAGGGCGCCGCCCTCGGCGAGCCTGCCCAGCCTGACGGGGGCGAAGCCGAGCCGTTCGGCCAGCGCCGCGACCGCGGCGGTCGCGCCCTCGTCGTCGCTCGACAGGAAGATCACCCGCCGGCCGCCGGCCACGTCCGGGTCGGCGGCCAGCTTCGCCGCGGCCAGGTGATTGAACGCCTTGACCAGCCTGGCGCCGGAGAAGGCGCGCGCGACGACGGCGGAGGAGGGCAGGCCGTCCAGCTCCTCGACGGGAACGCCGAACGCGTTCGTCACGTCGATCACGGTCTTGTCCTGCCAGCTGGCCGACGCCTTCGCCACCTGCCGGTGTTCCCGGAACGGAACCGCCAGGAGGATGGTGTCGGCTGCCAGCGCCTCCGCCAGCGGCTTGGGCGTGACCGTCGGTCCGATCGCCGCGGCCTGCCCTGCCAGCGCCTCGGCTGGGCGGCGGCCCGCCACGACCACATCGATGCCCTTGCGGGCGAACGCCGTGGCCAGCGCCTGGCCGACCGCGCCGAAGCCGATAATCGCGTACGTCATGAAGTTTCCGATCTGACAGAGGCCGCTCGCCGGGTGCCTCGAACATCCCTTCGCGGTTCGCAGAACCTGGTCTCGACAGGCGCCGCCCGGCACCCGGAGATTTCCGACAACGGTTGTGCGTGTTCGCACCAGCGAGAGGTCTCGCCGAACGGCGGCTGGAGCGTCAGTCGGGGCGATACGTCCGTCCGGCCAGCAACGGCACGTAGCTCGCCAGCCGTCCGGACACGAACTCCGTGAACAGCCGCACGCGCTTGGTCTTGCGCGTCTCGCCCTGGGTGAGCAGCCAGAGCGTGCCGTGCAGATGCAGCGCCGTTCCCGGCGCCCTGGCCAGCCGCGGGTCGGCGTCGCCGACGAAGCAGGGCAGCGTGGTCATGCCCAGTCCCCGGCGCACCGCGACGATCTGCGCGTCGGCGTCCGTCGTCCTGAACGGAACCTCCGCGGCCGGGACCTCGCCCCGGCGCGCCCAGTCGGGCAGGCCGATATTGTCCTTCACGATCCAGCGGACCCGCTCGACCTCGCCCGTCCGCCAGGCGGCGAGGAGGTCGCGGGACAGGTACACGCCGCCGAACAGCTCCGGTCCCTTCAGCCCGTGCAGGTTGGGCGGCAGCGTGCTGCGGTCGTAGACCACCCGTACCGCCACGTCCGCCTCGCGATTGGTGAGGTTCACCGGCTCGTCCAGCGACAGGACGCTGATCTCGACCTCCGGGTGCAGCCGCGCGAACTCGGCGAGGTCCGGCATGAGCAGATGGGTGGCGATCGTCGGCGCCATGGTCACCCGCAACGGTCCGCGGACGCCCTGGTCACGGCCGAGGATCCGCGATTCCAGCTGGTTGGATGAGGCCTCCATCTGCTCGGCGAGCCCGAGCACCTCCTCGGCTGCTCCGGTCATGCGGTATCCCGAGGGAAGCCTTTCGAACAGCCGCGCGCCCAGCCGCTCCTCGAGCTGGGCCACGCGCCTGAGCACGGTCGCGTGGTTCACGCCGAGACGCTCTGCCGCCGCGCGCACCGAACCGCCGCGCGCGATCGCCAGGAAATGGCGGACGTCGTCCCAGTCGATCATGCCTCGCTCCGCGGCGCGCCTCGAGCCCGCCGCGATGCCACGGGCGGGCGTCCGGTGCAGCCGGATCGACGCCGGGCGGGGAGCCGCAGCACGGATGGCGCGGCGCCAGCGCCTGCCGACGCTCGGGCGGGTGGACCGGCGTGGCTCCCGGAGTAGGACTCGAACCTACGACCGAGCGGTTAACAGCCGCTTGCTCTACCAGCTGAGCTATCCGGGATCGGCGCGCGACCCTATAGCGATGCCGCGGCGGGACGTAAAGCCCCGCGCCGCGTTGCCTCGATGCCGCTCGCGGGCGGCTCCGGCGCCGACTTCGCGGCGATCGAGGCACGCGGCTCGGCTGCCGGATGCGGGCGTGCGAGGCGGTTTCAGGAGAGGCTCATGGACCCGCGTGACGAGCGCATCGCGAGGCGCCGGCTGATCGGCACCGGCCTGGCTGCCGCGGCGGTGGTCGCCGGCGGCCTGGTGGTGCGCAACCAGATCCGCCATCCGCACAAGCGCAAGCGGACCCTCGCCGACGCGAGGCCGCGGCGGCTGCTGCTCGCCGCACCCAATCCCTCCGGCGATCCGGTGCTGCTGACCGCGGCCGACCAGGGCATGTTCGACCGCTACCACCTCGATATCCGTCTCGCCGCGGGCATCGGCAACAGCCGCGATGCGCTCGACCAGGTGCAGTCCGGGCGCGCCGATGCCGCCGTTGCCGCGGCGCTCGGCTGGCTGCCGAGGCTGCAGACCGGGCTGGATGCGCGTCTGGTCTGCGGCCTGCAGGCGGGCAGCGCGCGGCTGCTGGTCGCCCGCCGCTCGCCCCTGCGCCGGATCGAGGACCTGCATCGCCGCGTCATCGGCATCGCCGATCCGGACGGGCCGGATCGCCTGTTCTTCTCGATCATGATGCGCCGCAAGGGGATGGACCCGAACCGGGACGTCGAGTGGCGATCGCTTCCCGCCGCCCTCCTCGGTCTCGCCCTCGCCGAGGGACAGGTGCAGGCGATCGTCGGCCACGACCCCTCGATCTGGAAGCTGCGCGAGACGCTGCACCTGGGCGAGCTCGCCAGCAGCATGTCCGGCAGCTACGGCGCCCGGGTCAGCCGCGTGCTCGGCATGCGCACGTCGCTGCTGCGCGACGACCCGCAGGCCGCGGTGGCGCTGACGCTGGCGATGCAGGAGGCGGCGCGCTGGGTCGCCGCGCATCCGCGGCAGGCCGGGGTGCTGCTGGCCGCGCACGATCCGGATCTGACCCTGGAGCAGGCCGGTCGGATGCTGAACAGCGAGGGGCACGACGTGCATCCGGTCGGCCGCGATCTACGTAACCAGATCGCACAATATGTGGACGAGCTGCAACTCCTGGGACTCGCGACGCAGGACGTTGATTCCGCAGTTTTCGCCAAGCGCGTGACCGCCGACGTCCTGAAGGGCTGAGTCTCGCCGCGGCGGCTTCGGCGGCCGCGGAGGACGACGCTGCGGCGCAGATGTCACATAAACACATTGCTGCCTTGTTGGTCGGTTTAAAACCCTGACGCGCACGTATGCCCCTACTATATTCGCCTGACCATATTCGGCAGTGCACAAGGATCGCGATCTCGAAGATGGACCTGCCCGCCTCCCTCGACGCCTCCGTGCCCTCGCCGCTGACGGAGCAGGACAGGGCGGAGATCCTGCACTCCCTGCGACGCCTGGAGCTCGCCGGCGCCAGCGGCCGCGAGGTGCTGCGTCACGCCGTGGCCGGTCCGCTGCGCGACCGCCTCGCGGTAGTGTCCTCGTTCGGTGCCGAGTCCGCCCTGCTGCTCTCGGTGGTGGCGGAGATCGACCCCACGCTGCCGGTCGTGTTCCTGGAGACCGGCAAGCATTTCCCGCAGACGCTGACCTATCGCCGGCAGCTCGCCGCCCATCTCGGCCTGACCGACGTGCGCGACATCACGCCGCGGAGTGCCGCGGTCGCCGAGCAGGATCCCGACGGCGAGCTCTGGTTCTACGACCAGGACGCCTGCTGCCGCCTGCGCAAGGTCGGACCGCTGGAGCGCGCCCTGGCGCCGTTCGACGGCTGGATCAGCGGACGCAAGCGCTTCCAGGCGGCGACGCGGGCGGCGCTGCCGCTGGTCGAGCGGCAGGGCACGCGGCTGAAGCTCAACCCTCTGGCGGACTGGGACACCGAGCAGGTCAGCCGGGAGATGGCTCGGCGCGACCTGCCGCGCCACCCGCTGGTCGAGCAGGGCTACCCGTCGATCGGCTGCGCGGTGTGCACGCGCTCGGTGAGCGCGGGCGAGGACAACCGTGCCGGACGCTGGTCGGGATCGCGCAAGGTGGAATGCGGCATCCACGTCCCGGCGACGTAGGAGATCCAGAGCCGGGCCAGGGCGACACGCTGGCTCTCGTGTTCGTGCCCTGCTACTCTGCGGCAGCAAGCGGGCGTGGTGGAACTGGTAGACGCGCCGGACTCAAAATCCGGTTCCGAGAGGAGTGTCGGTTCGAGCCCGACCGCCCGCACCAGGCTCAAGCGGCCTCGCCGCGCCCCCGCCGCTGCTGTCGCAGCACCTCCTCGATCCAGCCGTTGAGGCGCAGCGTCGCCGCCTCCGCCTCCTCGCGCGCCGGGTAGAGTGCCGGGAAGCGCAGCGCCAGCCAGCGCCAGGCGACCAGCCGCTTGTGCCGCTTCTCGGCCCGTTCCAGCTCCTCGCGCGAGGCGCGGTCGGGCGGCAGCAGCCGTCCGGCGGCCGGCGGCATCACCGCGCGTCCGGCGGCGTGATCGGCGGCCCAGGCGGCGAGGCGCGCGATGCCGTCGTCGCGCTCGTCCACCGGGCACATCGCGTAGGTCCAGCGCGCGGTCAGGTCGAGCCCGACCACGCCCTCCAGCGCCGAGGCGACGGCGAAGGCCTGGCTCATGTCGGCCAGCCGGTAGTGCGGATCGTCGCGGCGCAGCAC
>CAXTNB010000151.1:0-6762 GCA_964245385.1 uncultured Acetobacteraceae bacterium
CTGCGCCTGCGCCGCAGGTGCCGCGGCTACGGCTACCATCGCCCGTACTATGGCGGCTACCGGCATCGCGGGATCGGCGGCGCCCTGGTCGGCGGCCTGGCGGCTGGCGCGGTGATCGGCGCGCTCGGCGCGAGGGCGATCGCGCCGCCGCCGGTGGTCTACGCGCCGCCGCCGGTGGTGTACGCCTCGCCGCCCCCGGTGGTCTACGCGGCGCCGCCGCCCGGGGCCTACTACCCCGGCTACGGCTACGGCCAGGGCGGCTACTGAGCCTGCCCACCCCCGCTCGGTCCGGAACGTTGAACGGGGTCTGGGGCCACCGGCCCCAGCGGGTCAAGGGCAGCGCCCTTGCCTGCGCTCGCTCGGCAGCAAGCTAGCCCGCCGCCTCGCGGGCCGCGAGCATCACCTCCGCCGCGTGTCCCGGCACCTTGACCTTCCGCCAGATCCTCGCGAGGCGGCCTTCCGCGTCCACCAGGAAGGTGCTGCGCTCGACCCCCATGTAGGTGCGGCCGTACATCGATTTCTGCACCCACACGCCGAGCGGCTCGAGCAGGGTGCCGGCCTCGTCGGTCGCCAGCGGGAAGCGCAGGTCGAACTTGCCGGCGAAGGCGTCGATCGCGGCCAGGGGGTCCCTGGAGACGCCGATCACCGGGATCGCGTGCTGCGCCTCCCCCTCCAGCGCCTGCTGGAATTCCCGCGCTTCCTGGGTACAGCCCGAGGTATCGGCCTTGGGGTAGAAATACAGCACGAACGGCTTGCCCAGCAGCGCCGCCAGCCGCACCCGCCGGCCGGAGCTCGCGGGGAGGTCGAAGTCGGGCAGCCTGTCGCCGACGCCGAGCGGGCTGCCGGGGGAGGTTGGGTCGGACATGGAATTCCTTGCTACTCGAGGTTGGCATCCGCCGGATCGCCGATCAGCCGGATGAAGGCCGCGCGCACCGCCTCCGCGGTCCGCTGCATGCGAGCCAGCAGTCCGCCCAGACCGGGCTGGCCCGCGGCCGCGGCGAGCATCGGATCCGGACAGGATGCTGCCACCCCGCGCAGCAGGGCGTCCACCGCCGCAGGGGAGGCATCGTCGAGGCTGCGCGGCAGGGCGGTGCCGAACAGGATGCGCAGCATGCCCTGCACGGCGCGCCACCACCGGTCCGCCTCGATCAGGCGGGCGGCGTCCGCCCGTGCCAGCGCCCCGGCGTCGGCGAGGCGACGCAGCCCGATCCGCGTGGTCGGGTGACGCAGCCGCGGATCGCCGCCGGCCAGCTGCAGGGTCTGGGCGATGAACTCGACCTCCATCAGGCCGCCCTGCCGCAGCTTGACGTCCCACGGACCGCGCGGCGGCAGCTCGACGCCGACGCGCGCGCGCATCGCGCAGGCGTCGCGCAGCAGGATCCGGCGCGAGATCCCGGGCCGGTCGAGCGCCTCGCGTATCGCCTCGGCCACCCGGCGGCGCAGCGCCGGCGGTCCCGCGACCACCCGGGCGCGCGACAGCGCCATGCGCTCCCAGGTCCAGGAGCGTTCGGCGTGGTAGCGCCGGAACGCGGCCAGCGACACCGCGACGGGCCCCTTGCTGCCGGAAGGACGCAGGCGCATGTCGAGTGCGTAGAGCGGCCCTTCCGCGCCGGGGGCGCTGAGGGCGGCGATCAGCGAATGAGCGAAGCGGGTGTAGTACTGGCTGGCCGGCAGCGTATGCCGGCGCGTCGGCCGCGGCACCTGCCCCGACTGGCGCTGCCCCGACCCGCTCTGCCGTGGCAGCACGCTCTCGGCGATCCTGTCGGGATGGTCGTAGATCAGCATCAGGTCGAGGTCGGAGCCGGCCACCATCTCGCGCGAGCCGGCCTTGCCGAGCGCCACCACGACCATGCCGCCGCCGGCGACCCGGCCGAAGCGGCCGCGGTGCTCGCGCCCGACCTGCTCCAGCATGCCCGCGATCACCCGTTCGGCGAGCGCGGTGCGCGCGACTCCGGCGCGGTCGACGTCCAGCCTGCCGTCCAGCTGCGCCAGCGAGAGCCGGAATTCCTCGCCGCGCACCAGGGCGCGGGCGCGCCGGGTCGCCTCCTCCACGTCGCCGGCGCTGCGCAGCTGCGCGTCCAGCAGCCGCCGCAGCAGCGGCGCAGCACCCGCCCCCTGCTCGGGCACCAGCAGGCCCTCCAGCGCCGCCGGCACGGCGGCGAGGTGATCGGCGAGCGAGGGCGCCGCCCCCAGCACGCCGGCGATGCGCCCGATCAGCGGCGGGTTGCGCGCGAACAGCGACAGCAGCTGCACCCCCGCGTTCTGCCGCGCCAGCAGCGCATCGAAGCGGAGCAGCGCCAGCATCGGGTCGTGCTGCTCGCCCAGCGCCGCCAGCAGGTCGGGCAGGATCTCGCGCAGCAGCGCCTGCGCGCGGTCGCTGCGCAGCGCGCGGAGCTGCCGCGTCCGCCAGGCGAGCAGGATCGGCGCGGCGCGCCCCGGCGGGAAGCCGAGCCGCTCCAGCCGCGCCGACAGGTCGGCGGCATCGAGATCGAGCGTCGACGCGGCCGCCTCCGCAGGCCGGCCGGCGCCCCCCGCGAACAGCTCCTCGAAGGCGCGCCGGGTGCGGGCGAGCGGACCCAGCAGCGTGTCGGCGAAGGCCTCGCCGCCGGCTGGGCCGCCCGTCGAACCCATGAAGCAGGCGAACGCCTCGAAGCCTTCCCGCGTGGCGGGCAGGCTGTGCGTCTGCCGGTCGTCCTGCATCTGCAGCCGATGCTCGACGCGTCGCAGCAGCCGGTAGCTCGTCGCCAGCTCGGCGGCCAGGCCCGTCGGCATGTAGCTGCCCTCCGCCAGCCGGGCCAGGGCGCCGAGCGTGGTCGGGTCGCGCAGCGCCGGGGCGCGGCCGCCCCAGACCAGCTGCATGGTCTGGGTCAGGAACTCGATCTCGCGTATGCCGCCCCCGCCGAGCTTGAGATCGTGGCCCAGCAGGCGCTGCACCGCGCCGGCGTCGCCGGGAGCTGCGGCCGCGAGCGTGCCGCGGCGCCGGTCGATGCGGCGCTTCATCGCCTGGATGTCGTCGACCACCGTGAAGTCGAGGTGCCGCCGCCAGACGAAGGGGCGGATCGTGTCCAGGAAGCCCAGGCCGCGCGCGAGGTCGCCGGCGACCGGGCGCGCCTTGATCATCGCCGCGCGCTCCCAGGTCTGGCCCAGGCTCTCGTAGTAGGCGATCGCCGCCGGCATCGACACCACCAGCGGCGTCGAGGACGGGTCGGGCCGCAGGCGCAGGTCGGTGCGGAACACGTAGCCGTCGGCGTCGCGCGCCTGCATCAGCGTCACCAGGTCGCCGCCGAGGCGGACGAACAGCCGGCGCAGCTCGTCGCGGCCGGGATGCGCGTCCGGGTCGTAGAGCAGGATCAGGTCGACGTCGCTGGAGTAGTTCAGCTCGCCCGCACCGAGCTTGCCCATGCCGAGCACGACGAAGCCGCTGCCGCGCTCCGGCTGCGCCGGGTCGGGCAGCACCAGCTCGCCGCGCGACGACGCCGCGCGGAGCAGGTGGCGGACCGCCGCGGCGAGCGCTGCCTCCGCCAGCCGGCTGAGCGTCCCGCTCACCTGCTCGAGGTCCCACAGGCCGCCGATGTCGGCGACCGCGCTGGCCAGCGCCACCCGGCGCTTGGCCTGGCGCATCGCGCTCGCGACGGCGGCACGGGACGCTCCGGGATCGAGCGCCCGCAGCGACGACAGCGCGGCCTCCACCACCGCCTGCGGGCCGCGACGCAGCAGCGTCTCGAAGCTCTCCGGCTCGCGCACCGCCAGGCCGGCGAGGTAGGGGCTGTTGCCGCCCAGGCACGCGATCAGCGCCGCGGTGGATCGCGCGTCGGAGGCGCGGCCGCGGCGGCCGGCGAGCTGCTCGGCCAGGCGCGCGGCGCCGCCGGCGTCCGCGGCGCGCGGCCACCGCCTGGGCCCCCGGCAGCGGGGCCCCCGGGAGCTGGGCGGCCCCGCGGTGGGCGCCCTCGAGCGGGGCTGGGCGGTGCGGCGGCCATGACGCTCCCTCGCTCCGGGTGGGTCGAGCGGGACGGTGCGAAGCGTGAGCACCGCCCGTCAAGGGCGGCGGCAGGCGCGGTGGTGGCACTTCCTGCTCGCCGCCCTGCTGGTGCTGCTGTCGCTGCCGGTGTTCGCCGCCCTGCTGCTGCTGGCGCGGCTCTGGCTCGGTCCGCTCGACGTCACCGACGGCGTGCGGCGGCTGGCCGCGCACGCGGTGCCGCAGCTGTCGGTGCGGCGGGTGCGACTGGCCTGGAACGGCTGGCGGCAGGGTCCGCAGGCGCCGCTCGACCTGCTGGCCGACGATGTCCGGCTGGGGGCGCAGCGCGGGCCGATCCGCGCCGCTCAGGTCTCCGCCTCCCTCGATGTGCTCGCCCTGCTGCACGGCCGCGCGGTGATCATCGCGATGGCGGCGAGCGACGCCGCGATCACGCTCTACCGCCGCGCCGACGGCACCGTCAGCCTCTGGCCGCCGGGACAGGGCGGGGCGGCCGCCGCGCCGCGCGGCCGGCGCAGCGGCGCGGCCGCTCCCGACCGGCTCGATCTCGACCACCTGGCGACGCTGCGCCTGCAGCACTCGGCCGTCACGCTGCGCGACGCGGCGTCGGGCCGGTCCTGCGACGTCGACATCGACGACCTGCAGCTTCAGACGCTGCGCCGCCCCGCCGCGATCGGCCTCGCCGGCCGCGTCGCCGCCTCGCTGTCCTGCGGCGGCCGCAGCGTGCCGAGGCTGAGCCTGACCGGAGAGGCGCGGGAGGATCCGCAGGGCGCCATCGTGTGGCACATGCGCACCGAGCCCGCGGTGCCGGCGGCGTTCGCCGGCGTCGCGTCGCCGCTGGCCCCGCTCGCCGTGCTCGACCTGCCGGTGCGTCTCGCTTTCGACCTCACGCTGTCCGGCGGCTTCGGCCGGCTGATGCTGCCGCGCACGCTGGACCTGACCGCCTGGCTCGGCGCCGGCACCATCCACACCACGCCGCTCACCGCGAGGCAGGATACGGGCCTGCCGATCCGGGAGGGGCGCCTGCATCTGGCGCTGAGCCTTCCCTCCGATCCCGGCGGCCCGACCAGGGCGGTGCTCTCGGACGCCACGCTGGTCACCGCGGTCGCGCCGGATGCGCCGGTGCTGCGTCTCGCCGGCAGCCTGTCGCGCAGCGGCGGCGATATCCGCGCCGGCCTGCAGGCGAATATCGCCCGCTTCGACTTCGCGCAGCTGCAGCGCCTGTGGCCCGAGGGGCTGGCCCGCGGCGCCCGACGCTGGGTCACCGGCAACATCGTCGGCGGCGCCGGCCGCGACCTCGCCGTCGAGCTCGGGCTCGAGTCCGACCGAGGCTGGGACGGGCTGCATCTCGCGACGCTGTCCGGCGGCTTCGACGCCTCGGACCTCACCCTGTACTGGCTGCGTCCGATCCTGCCGCTGCGGGCGATGGACGCGCACCTGGTGCTGGAGGGGCCGGACTCGCTGCGCATCGAGTCCCGTCACGCCGTCGAGGACGGGCTGCGGCCGGGCGGCGGCAGCCTGGCGGTCGGTCCCAGCACCATGCGCATCACCGGTCTCAGCGGCCACGATCAGCTCGGACGCCTCGACACCCACCTGCACGGCGCGCTGCCGGACCTGCTGGCGCTGCTGTCGCATCCGCGGCTGCGCCTGCTGTCGCGCCATCCGCTCAGCTTCACCGCGCCGTCGGGCACGTTCGACGGGCAGCTCGGCCTGTCGATCCCGCTGACCGACTCGGTGGCCGCCGACCAGATCCCGATCCGCGCCGACGCCTCCCTGACCGACCTGCATCTCGGCAGCATCGCCGCCGGACGCGACCTGGACCACGCCGCCGCCGAGCTGCATGCGGGCAATGACGGGCTGAGGCTGCGCGCCACCGGCGAGGTGGGCGGCCTGCCGTCGACCTTGTCTTACGGCATGGATTTCCGCCCTGGCCCTCCGGGCCAGAGTGTCGAGACGGCGCATCTCTCGGCCGCCGTCGACGCGGCGGCGCTGCGGCGCGAGGGACTGCAGGCGGTGCTGGATCGCTTCACCGGCGCCGCCCTGCTCGACGTCGGCTACGACCGCAGGCGCGACGGCGGCGCCCGGATCGCGCTGGGCCTCGACCTCACCGGTGCCGCGCTGCGTACGCCGTTCTGGAGCAAGCCGGCCGGGCAGGCGGCGCGGGCCTCGGGCCTGCTCGGCCTGCAGGATGGCCGGCTGGTCTCGATCGAGGCGCTGCACGCCGGCGGTCCGGGACTGCTGCTCGACGGCCATGCCGAGCTCGAGGCCGGCCACGCCAGCGCCGTCGTGGTCGAGCGGTTCCAGGTCGGGCGCAGCAGCGGCGCCGGCCGGATCGAGCTGCCGCGCGGCACCCGACCAACCCGCATCGTCCTGAGCGGCAGCGCGCTGGACGTCGCCCCGATCCTGCAGGGCGGCTCGAACCCGGCGGCAGGGCAGGGAGGGGCGCCCGCCGTCGCGACGCCGCCACCGGGTGCTGGCGACGGGATGCCCTGGCGCGCCGACCTCGATTTCCGCCACGTGCTGCTCGGACCGGATCGCGCGCTCAGCGGCGTCGTGCTGCACGCCGCGGCCAAGGGTGCCCGGGTCGACGAGGCCAGCCTCGCCGTCGACGGGCCGACCACGATCACCGCCGCCGTCTCCCCGGGTGGGCGCGGCCGCGACCTGCGGCTGGACGCGCAGGACGCCGGCGTCCTGCTGCGGGCGTTCGGCCTCGGCCGGGTCGCGGGCGGCCCCCAGGGGGTGGTCGGGCGCGGGGGGGGCGGGCCGCCCGGCCCGCCGGTGGCGGGCGC
>CAXTNB010000152.1:0-1656 GCA_964245385.1 uncultured Acetobacteraceae bacterium
GAGGTAAGACAGCTGCGGCAGGTCGGCGTTGATCTGGTCCAGCGTGCCCGTGAAGGTGATGGTCTTGCCGTCATCGGAGGTGCTGACGCTGCCCTCGACGTCGCCGGCGAGGGTCAGCGCGGTGTTCGTGGTCTGGATCGTGGCGGTGGCGGTGGTCTGGCTGGTGGCGCCGGTGTCGATCACCATCAGGTTCTGCAGCGCCACCGGCACGTCGACCGATGTCGAGAGCGGCCGCACCCCGCCGAGCACGATCTCGCCGGCGAAGGTGGTGATGCCCAGGCTGCTGAGGATGTCGGCGACGCTCGGAGACGTATCGCTCATGGAAAGGCCTATCGCTGGAAGTTCCGGTGCTTCCGACTGTTAGGCCGCCAAGCGTTAATTTCCGATTAATTGCCGCTCCCGTCAGCGGGGATCGTTAACGGACAGGCGTCGAAGCGGCGGCTCGGCGACACCAGCTCCTGTTGCGCCGCCACCAGGCAGAGCTCGCGCGCGCCGGCCGCGAGGGTGTGGGCGAGCACGCCCCAGGTGGAGCCGGCGGCCGCCTCGAGGGCCGTGCGCAGGTCGCGCCCGTCGAGGATGTGGAACAGGAACAGCGCCGCGATCAGGTCGCCCGCACCGTTCGGCGACATCGCCAGCGCCGGGGTGCGCAGCAGGAACGCGTCCCGCGGCCCGGCGGCCAGCAGCTCGATCGTCCCGTCCTCGGACTCCGCCACCCGCACGCTGGTCACCAGCACGATGCGCGGCCCCTGCGGCCGCATCCTCGCCTGCAGCCGGCGCACCGCGTCGAGCAGGCTGCGCCGGCTGTCGCAGGCGCCGCCGGTGAGCTGCTCCAGCTCGAACTGGTTCGGGGTCAGGATGTCGGCGGCGGGCACGCTCTCGCCGGACAGCATCGCCGGGATGCCGGGACGCACGAACAGGCCGCGTCCGGCATCGCCCATCACCGGATCGCAGCAGTACAGCAGACGGGGATTGAGCGCCCGGGCTTCGGCGACGACGTCGAGGATCACCCGTCCGACCTCCTGGTCGCCCAGGTAGCCGGACAGCACGGCGTCGGTGCGCGCCAGCGCGCCGCGGTCGGCGAGGCCGCGCAGCACCGCCCGCACCGCGTCGCCGCCGAACACCTGGCCGGTCCAGGCGCCGTAGCCGGTATGGTTGGAGAACTGCACCGTGTGCACCGCCCACACCTCGACGCCGAGGCGCTGCAGCGGGAACATCGCCGCCGCGTTGCCGACATGGCCGTAGCTCACCCAGGACTGCACCGAGAGGATGTTCAGGCGACCTCCTTCGCCGCTCACGGCACGGACCATCCGGCCTGCGGCACCGGGCACGCGCCCTCACCGCCTTGGTGGCACGGCGGCGGCGTCCTGGCCAACCGCGCCGGCGGTTGAACCCGCGGGCGGGAGCGTCTATTAGCCCCGGCGACGCCGGTCGGCATCGGCGACGGCATCAGGAAGGCGACAGGCGATGAAATCCGGCATCCATCCCGAGTATCACGAGATCAACGTCATCATGACCGACGGCTCGCAGTTCACCACCCGGTCCTGCTTCGGCAAGCCGGGGGCGACGCTGCGGCTCGACGTGGACCCGAAGTCGCATCCGGCCTGGACCGGGGTGCAGCGCATGCTCGACACCGGGGGCCAGGTTGCCAAGTTCAAC
>CAXTNB010000152.1:1666-3908 GCA_964245385.1 uncultured Acetobacteraceae bacterium
CGCCGGGATCGGCATGCGCAAGGGCTGAGACGACCCTGCCGCCGAGGCCCGGCGGCGGACGGAAAAAATTTTCGCTCGATCCGGCGCCGCTCCTTGATGCAGGGGGCGGCACTTTCCATTTCTGGCTGCGTGGGAATGCCCGATCGGGGTTCCCGCGGACGAGCAGACCGGGACCGGCCAGTTCGGCGGTCCCTGAACCAGAACCTTGCTCCTGAGGAGGTTTTCCCATGACCTACGATTTCACGCCGCTGTTCCGCAGCACCATCGGTTTCGACCGCCTCGCCCGTCTCGTCGACACGGCCGCCCAGGCGGCGAACACCACCTCCTATCCCCCCTACAACATCGAGAAGGTCGGCGACGACAGCTACGTGCTGACGATGGCCGTGGCCGGCTTCGGCCCGAACGACATCGACCTCACCGCCCAGGACAACACCCTGCTGGTGACCGGTCGCGTCGGCACCGAGCCGAAGCGCGAGCTGCTGCATCGCGGCATCGCGGCCCGGGCGTTCGAGCGCCGCTTCGCGCTGGCCGACCACATCGTGGTGGAGGGTGCGGAACTGGTGCACGGGCTGCTGCATGTCAGCCTCAAGCGGGTCGTTCCCGAGGCGCTGAAGCCGCGCCGCATCACCATCGGCACGGCGCCGCAGGCGTCGCTGCAGGGTGCGGCGAACGACAAGCAGATCGAGGGCGACGTCCAGGCGGCCTGACCGCGCGACCCGGCTCTTCGCGGGCAGGCAGCGATCGACTGGATGCGGGGGCCGGGCGACCGGCCCCCGCACGCGTCTGGGATGCGCGAAGTCTGGGGTGCGCAAAGTCTGGGGTGCGCAAACATGACTTGACCGCCGGCGGGGCACCCCGCCATATCGATACCACCCGTAGCGCACCGGTAGGCATTCAGGACCGAGGTCACAGACGCCGCCTGGGCGCGTCGTTCAGACCATTAGGATCCGACCATGACGATGCCGCTGATGCCCAAAGCCACCGCCGTCTGGCTCATCGAGAAGACGGCGCTGACCTTCACCCAGATCGCCGAGTTCTGCGGCATGCATCCGCTCGAGATACAGGCGATCGCCGACGGCGAGGTGGCGCAGGGCATCGTCGGCTACGATCCGGTGGCGAACCATCAGGTCACCCAGGCGGAGATCACGCGCTGCGAAGCCGATCCGGCGCTGCGCCTGGCCATGCTGTCGGCCAACAACCCGGTGACGCGGCGCTCGCGCGGCGCGCGCTACACGCCGGTCGCCAAGCGCAACGACCGCCCGGACGCGATCGCCTTCGTGCTGCGCAACTACCCGCAGCTCTCCGAGATGCAGGTGATCAAGCTGCTCGGCACCACCAAGGACACCATCGCCAAGGTGCGTGACCGCCACCACTGGAACAGCGCCAACATCAAGCCGCGCGACCCGGTCATCCTCGGCCTGTGCAGCCAGACCGACCTCAACGCGGTGGTCCAGGCGGCCAACGAGCGGCTGCTGCGCGAGGGGCATCACGTGCCCGCGCCGCCGCCGCCGGCGGAGGACGAGGAGGCCGCCTGAGGCGGCCCGCATCCGCCCCGGCGCTAGTCGCGATGCTGCAGCCGCTCCATCTCCTGCTTGACCCGAAGCTTCTCCAGCTTGAGCCGGTTGAGGGCGTCCTGATCGGGCTGCGGGCGGTGATCTTCTTCCAGTATGCGTGAATCAAGGTTGGCGTGACGGGTCTTGAGGCTTTCGATCCGTGCTTGCTGATTCATGGTTGCTCCGCATGCTGGGTTGACTGACCGCCGACGATAGCTCGCCGGAGGCCGCAGCTGTCACGCGAAATTGCCGTGACCCGCCGTCCTCGCGGCAGGCACGCGCCGGTGCACCGACAAGTCGAACAGCCGATGGAGAAGTTGCGCGCCCATGCTATGCGATGCCTCATGCTGACGGATTCCGACACCCTGCTGCGCCAGCTGCACGAACTGCGCAGCGAGCACCGCGACCTCGACACGGTGATCGGCAGGCTGGTGGCGCAACCGATCGACCAGCTGCAGCTGCAGCGCCTCAAGAAGCGCAAGCTGATGCTCAAGGACGAGATCGCCTGGCTGGAGAGCCGGCTGATCCCGGACAGCATCGCCTGAACCAGGAACGCCTCGACATGGCACAGCCGACCCAGGCCTCCGACCAGCCGCCGGCCCTGGAACCGGGGACCCCCGCGGCGGACGCACCCGCCCGTCCGAGCGAGACCAGCCCCTACTCGCGGGCCGACGACGCGCGGCCGCTGG
>CAXTNB010000152.1:3918-6425 GCA_964245385.1 uncultured Acetobacteraceae bacterium
CGGCGCACCGCACGCCGGACCGGCTGGTCGAGTACGCGACCGCCGCCCGGCCGCGCGGCATCCGGGTGATCATCGCCGCCGCCGGCGGGGCCGCCCACCTGCCCGGCATGTGCGCCGCCTGGACCAGCCTGCCGGTGCTCGGCGTGCCGATCGAGGGCCAGGCGCTGCGCGGCCTCGACAGCCTGCTCTCGATCGTGCAGATGCCGGCGGGGGTGCCGGTCGGCACGCTCGCGATCGGGCGCGCCGGCGCGGTCAACGCCGCGATCCTCGCCGGCTCCATCCTGTCGATCGAGGATGCCGACCTGGCCACCCGGCTGGAGACCTGGCGGGCGCTGCAGACCGCCTCGGTGCCGGACTCGCCGTTCTCCTGACGCGGCGCCGGCGATGACCCCGGCCACCGACCCGCAGGGGCCGCTGCCGCCGAACAGCGTGATCGGCATCGTCGGCGGCGGCCAGCTCGGGCGCATGTCGGCGCTGGCCGCCGCCCGGCTGGGCTACCGCTGCCACGTGCTGACCGAGGACGCGGACGGCCCGGCGGCGCAGGTCGCAAGCGGCGTCACCCTGGGCGCCCACGACGATCCGGCGGCGCTGCGCCGCTTCGCCGCCGCCTGCAGCGTGGTGACCTTCGAGTTCGAGAACATCAGCGCCGCCGGGCTCGAGCTGCTCGCCTCGATGCGCCCGGTGCGGCCCTCCGGCGCGATCCTGCGCATCAGCCAGGACCGGCTGGCCGAGAAGCGCATGCTGGAGGCGGCCGGCGCGGCGCTGGCGCCCTGGCACGCGGTGCCCGACCGCGCGGCGCTCGACCGCGCGGCAGACGCGCTCGGCCTGCCGCTGGTGCTCAAGACCACCCGGCTCGGCTACGACGGCAAGGGCCAGGCGGTGATACGCGAGCACGACGCGCTGGAAGCCGCCTTCGGCCGCCTGTCGCCGCATCCGCTGGTCGCCGAGCGCCTGGTGCCGTTCGCCTGCGAGCTCAGCGTCATGGTGGCGCGCGGCCTCGACGGCACCGTGCGCACCTACGACGTGGCGCAGAACCGCCACCGCGACGGGATCCTCGACCTCACCCTGGCGCCGGCGCCGGTGCCCGAGGCGACGGCGCTGGAGGCGCAGGCGCTGGCCCGCCGGATCGCGGCGCACCTGCGGCTGGAAGGCCTGCTCGGGGTCGAGATGTTCCTCGACCGCGACGGGGCGCTGCTGGTCAACGAGATCGCGCCGCGGCCGCACAACTCCGGCCACTGGACGCTCGATGCCTGCCCGGTGAGCCAGTTCGAGATGCATGTCCGCGCCGTCGCCGGACTGCCGCTGCCGGAAGCCAGCCGGCACTCCGACGCGGTGATGAAGAACCTGATCGGGCCCGACGGGATGGCGCTGTGGCCGCGCATCCTGGGCACCGAGGGGCTGCTCGGTCACCTCTACGGCAAGGCGGAGGCGCGGCCGGGACGCAAGATGGGGCACGTCAACCGGCTGTTCCCGCGCGGCGGGCTGCCGGGGGCGTTCGGCATCGCCGAGGCGCTGCGGCTGCAAGGCCAGGGCGCCGCCCTGGACCCGCCGGGGCCTGAGGCCCCGGACCCCGCAACGGTCGCCTGAGCCCGGTCACAGCAGGCCGGCTTCCTGGAAGCTGGTCCATCTGCCGTTGCCGACGATCACGTGGTCGCGCACCGCGAGACCGAGCACCGCGGCGGCCTCCACCACCTGGGCGGTCATCGCCAGGTCCTCCCTCGACGGGCTCGGATCGCCGCTCGGGTGGTTGTGCACCAGGATGATCGACGCCGCCTCCAGCTCCAGCGCGCGTCGCACCACCTCGCGCGGATAGACCGGCGTGTGGTTGACGGTGCCGCGCGCCTGCGCCTCGTCGGCGATCAGCCGGTCGCCCTCGTCGAGGAACAGGATGCGGAACTGCTCGATCTTCTCGCGCGCCAGCACCGCCGTCAGGTAGCCGATCAGCCGCTCCGGATCGGCCAGCACCGCCTCCCCCTGCATCCGCGCCCGCGACAGGCGCAGCGCCGCCTCGTGCAGCAGCTTGATCGCCGACAGGCTGTGCGTGCCGAAGCCGGCGAAGCCCTGCAGCTCGCGCAGCGGTGCGGCGAGCAGCGCCGCGAGGCTGCCGAAGCGGGCGATCGCCGCGCGCGCCAGCGTCGCCGGATCCTCGTGCGCCGGCATGGCACTCGCGAGCAGCATGCGCAGCAGCTCGGCGTCGCCCGGGATCGCGTCCCGGCCCGCGGCGGACGTCGTGTGCGCGGCCGGCATGGCGGCTGATCCTCCGGAGGGCGGCAAATACGATACGATAGTGCAACATTATCCGCTTGGCCTCAACGTCTTCCTGCGGCTAGAAGCAGGCGCGCTTGGATTGGATAGGCTCATGACGGACACCGGATCACGCGGCGAGGCCGTGCTGCTCGACCTCGACGGCACCCTGCTCGCCTCGCGGGACGGCATCATCACCTGCCTGCGCGCGGCACTGCGCGAGCTCGGCCACGAGCCGGACCCGTCGGAGGATCTCGACTGGG
>CAXTNB010000152.1:6457-6729 GCA_964245385.1 uncultured Acetobacteraceae bacterium
AGCCATGCGAGGTTGAAGCGCGCATGTGCTTTTGCGGCATGCTGCGCAGCCCGCTGTTCCCCGGCGTCCCGGCCCTGATGCAACAGCTCGCCGGCTCCGGTCGCCGCCTGTTCCTGGCCACCTCGAAGCCGCTGCACCTGGCACGCCGGCTCCTCGAGCGGCACGGCCTCACCCGCTACTTCGACGGCTTCTACGGCGCGCGGGCGGACGATACCGGTGCCGAGAAGCCCGCGCTGATCGCGGACCTGCTGGCGCGCGAGGCGGTCGATGCG